>NZ_JBLYQK010000026.1:0-33948 GCF_048799765.1 Brevundimonas sediminis | reverse complement strand
GTGCAGGCCGGGCTGGCGGCGCTGGGCGGACCAGACGACCGGCCGGTGCTCGTCCACGACGCCGCGCGCCCCTTCCTGTCCGGCGCCGTGATCGCCCGCTGCGTCGACGCGCTGGATCAGGCCGACGGCGCCCTGCCCGCCCTGCCGGTCGCCGACAGCCTGCGCCGCGCCGCGGACGGCGTGGTGGCCGGGTCAGTGGAGCGCGAGGCCCTGTGGCGCGCCCAGACCCCGCAGGCCTTCCGCCTGAAGACCCTGACCGACGCCTACGGCGCCTGGCCGTCGGACGAGGCCGCCACCGATGAGGCGGCCGTGGTCGAGCGCGCGGGCGGCCGCGTGAAGATCGTCGAGGGCGACGCCCGGCTGATGAAACTGACCTATCCCGAGGATTTCGCCATGGCCGAGGCCCTGATCCCCCGCACCGTCCGCATCGGTCAGGGCTATGACGTGCACCGCTGGGGTCCGGGGGAGTCGGTGTGGCTGTGCGGGCTGGAGATCCCGCACGACCAGACCCTGATCGGCCATTCGGACGCCGACGCCGGCCTGCACGCCCTGACCGACGCCATTCTGGGCGCCATCGGCGAGGGCGACATCGGCGATCACTTCCCGCCCACCGACGACAGATGGAAGGGCGCGCCGTCCGACCTGTTCCTGAAGCACGCCGTCGGTCTGGTGACCGCGCGCGGCGGGCGCATCTCGAACGTGGACGTCACCCTGATCTGCGAGCGCCCCAAGGTGAAGCCCCACCGTCAGGCCATGCGCGAGCGTCTGGCCGACATTCTGGACATCCCGCTGGACGCCGTCAGCGTGAAGGCGACGACCAGCGAGGGCCTCGGCTTCACCGGTCGCGGCGAAGGTCTGGCCGCCCAGGCCGTCGCGACCGTCGAGCTGCCCGCCGGCTAGAGCGGGCGTTCGTCGGACGGGAACTGGCTCCGCCACAGGGAGCCGAACAGGTTGACGTAGTCGTCTGTCCACGGCCGGACCGTCGTCTCACCGACCGACCGCCAGCGATTGTCGCGTCGGAAATCCGCGAGGCCCTGTTCGGTCGGCGACAGGATCACCGCCTCGGTCGAGGCCTCTGCCATCGCCGGCATGTCGCCGCTCTCGAAATAGATCTGGTGCAGCAGGGGGACGCCCAGCTCCTGCGCCGCCGCGAGGGTCGGCAGGGTGATGTCCAGGTTGCGGTTGGACAGGTGCAGCAGCACCACCCCGTCCGGCTTGAGCAGGTTCAGATAGCCGCGGATCGCCTCGATGGTCAGCAGGTGGGTCGGCACCGCGTCCGAGGAGAAGGCGTCGATGATCAGCAGGTCGAAGCTGTGCGCCGGCTGCTGGTTCAGGGTCAGTCGGGCGTCACCGAGAACAGTCTTCACCGGGCCCTCGGCGCAGTCGGAGATGTAGCTGAACCAGCGCGGATCACGGGACAGACGATCGACCATCGGGTCGATCTCGAAGAAGGTCAGGGCGTCGGCGGCCCGCTTGTAGCTGGCCATGGCGCCCGACCCCTGCCCCACCACGCCGACGTTCACGGCCGGGGCCCGGCCGCGCACCATCAGGGCGGACTGACCGATGGGGGTGTTGACGTTGTAGTAGAGGGTCGGGGCGCAGCGGTTGTGCCCCTGCTGCGCCTGGGCCCCGTGCAGGGTCGTGCCGTGCATCAGCACATGGACGTCGCCGCCCATGCGGGCGTCGGGCACATTGGCGATGCGCATCACGCCGAAGAAGCTGCGTTCGGAATGGGCCCAGTCGTAGCCGCGCATGATCCACTGGGACGACAGGGAGATCATGATCAGAATGGCGGTGAAGACGACCGCGCGGTCCCGGGCCAGGAAGGCGCAGATGGCGGCCGGCACCAGCATCACCATGGACAGCTGGGACACGCCCAGCGGGAAGAACTGGTAGAACAAGCCCCGGGCCCGGTCGTCGGAGTCGAGCCAGAGCGACAGCAGGACCGGGGACGCCGCCACCGCGGCGGCGGCGACCAGGGTCCCGATGTACTGGCCGTCGATCCGTCCACGCCCCCAGGGACGCAGCAGGCCGACCAGGACGAGGACCAGCGGGTACTCCCAGACCATGTCGAAGATCACCGGCGCCAGCAGGGCGGTGAAGGCCCCGCCGACCACACCGCCCAGCGACATCAGCAGATAGAACTCGGTCAGCCGGTCCGGCGCCGGCCGGCGCGCCGCCAGCAACTGGTGGCACATCAGGGTGGTGAAGAAGAAGGCGATGATGTTGATCGCGAACGCCATGCCCCAGTTGGCGGAGCGGAAGGCCACCAGCAGCACGCAGATGGCTCCGACCGCCGCCTGGATGATCAGGGTGATCGGCAGCGGGATCCACGGCCGGTTCTGGAAGGCGATGACGAAGGTGAACAGGTAAAGCGCCAGCGGGATCACCCAAAGGAAGGGCGCGGAGGCCACGTCGGTCGACAGGTGGGTGGTGACCCCCAGCATCAGGCTGGACGGCGCCGCCGCCAGCAGAACCAGCAGCCCCTTCTGCATCCACGGGATCGGGGCGCTGCGGGCCAGGGGGGCGGGCTCCGCCGTCCGGTCGAGACGACGGCTCCAGACCACGAAGGCCAGGGCCACCACCAGAACGACGAACACGCCGTAGCCGCCGGTCCAGCCCCAGCGCTGGCCCGACAGGGTGGTCAGCGGCTCGATCAGCACCGGGTAGGACAGCAGGGCCAGGAAGCTGCCGAGGTTCGAGGCGGCGTAGAGAACATAGGGGTTCTGTCCATCCGCATGACCCGCGCGGACCCGGGCGTACCAGGCCTGCAGCAGGGGCGCGGTCGCGGACAGGATGGCGAAGGGCGCGCCGACCGACAGGGTCAGGGTCGCCAGCAGCCACCAGATCGGCGCCGAGGGATTCGGATCGCCCAGCCAGCCGTTGATGTGCAGCGGCAGGAACAGGGCCGCTGCCGCCAGCAGGGCCAGATGGACCCCGACCTGCACCTTGATCGAGCGAATCCGCTGGACGCCGTGGGCGTAGCCGTAGCCGGCCAGCAACGCCGCCTGGAAGAAGACCATGGCGGTGTTCCAGACCGACGGCGAGCCGCCCAGCATGGGCAGGACCAGCTTGGTCACCATCGGCTGCACCACGAAGACCAGCGAGGCCGAGGTGAAGATGGCGACCGCGAACAGGATCGGGGTCAGCCGGTCCGCCTGCGGCGTCGCCGCATCGATGGTGGTCTCGCTCATGCCCGCCCCTTATGCTGACGCCCGACGGACGCTTCGGCACCCTAGCCCGACTCGCCGCCCCTTCGGAAAGCCCGGACGCCCATGTTCCCGACCGACATCGAAGCCCTCGCCCGTCGCGTGATCGCCGAGGCCGCCGCCCGCGGCGTCATGATCGCCACCGCCGAAAGCTGCACCGGGGGACTGGTCGCCGGCGTCCTGACGCAGGTGGCGGGGTCATCGGCGGTCGTGGATCGCGGCTTCGTCACCTACAGCAATGAGGCCAAGAGCGACCTCGTGGCCGTACCTTCCGCCCTGATCGCCGCCCACGGCGCGGTGTCGGAGCCCGTGGCGCGGGCCATGGCCGAGGGCGCGGTCGCGCGATCGCGGGCGGCGGTCTCGGTCGCCGTCACCGGCATCGCCGGACCGGGCGGCGGCTCACCCGAAAAGCCGGTCGGACTGGTTCACTTCGCCGCAGCCGGACCGACCGGCGTGGTTCATCTGGAGCGCCGCTTCGGCGACATCGGACGCGAGCAGGTGCGTCTGGAGAGCGTTCGCACGGCGCTCGAACTGCTGCTGGACCGGACCGGCGCATGACCGTCGTCGACGCCCGCGGGCACCGCTGCCCGACGCCCAGTCTCAAGCTTCAGAAGGCGTTTCACGCCGCCGCGCCGGGCGCGCGCCTGACCCTGCTGGCGACCGATCCCATGGCGCGGATCGATGCCCCCTTCCTGATGAGGGATCTAGGGGGCGAGGTGCTGTCGATCACCGAGACCGACGGGGTCCTGACTATCGAGGTCGCGAAGCCCGACGTTCCGACAGACTGACCACCGTCCGGGCCGGATCGTCATCGACACCGGCGTCCGGCGCGGGCGTCTCCATCTCGCGCGCGGCGATCTCCATCTCCGTGGCGAAGGCGCCGCCGTAGAAGATGGCGTTGACGTTCCAGGACAGCCAGATCAGCAGCACCACCACCGCGCCGACCGAGCCGTAGGTCGCGCCCAGCGGAGCGATCTGCTCGACATAGATGGCGCAGAGCCAGGACGAGACGGTCGACATCACCGTCGCCACCAGCCCTCCGACCAGGGCGGGCGCCCAGGCCACGGGCGAGGTGTGGGACATGGCGTAGCGGTAGAGCATGGTCAGGCCGACCGCGAGACCGATCGCCGGCCACAGCCCGTCCAGCGACAGGCCGCTGGCGGCCACCGCGGCCTCGCCGGGACCGGTGTGCTCAAGCAGGCGCGAGGTGACCACCGCGCCGGAGACCACGGTGAACAGGGCGAAGGCGAACAAGGCCACGAAGAAGGCCAGAAGATTGAAGCGGAAGAAGCCGTGCGGCTCGGTCTCGTCGTGAATCAGGTTCAGTCCGGCCAGCAGGGCCTTGAAGCCCCGGTGCGCCGCATAGCCGCCGATGACGAGGGCGAAGAAGCTCTGGGCCGAAACGGTGCCGGCCGAGGCGTTGGCCAGCCGCTCGATCTCCTGCTGGAAGATGGCGCGCGCGGCATGCGGCATGACGTCGGCCAGGGCCGCCGCCTGTTCGCTGACCTGGCCGATGGACAGGACCGCCTTGTAGAAGCCGATCAGGATGGCGATGGCCGGGAAGACCGCGAGCAGGGCGAAGAAGGACACGCCGCCCGTGTAGAGCATGACGTCGCGGCCCCAGCTGCGCGTGAAGGCCCTGACCGCCAGACGTCCCCAGAGCCGGGGCATGGCCCAGCGCACCGCCGCGTCGATATCCGTTTTCGCCTGCAATCCGTTACTCGCCGTCGCCCGGGAAGGCGGATGGTTTACCGCAATTCGGCCTTATTGGAACCGCCCCCGCCGCAGGTCCCTGAAAAACCACAGGTCGGCCCGTTGCTTCGGGGCGGCGGTCCTCGCTATGGTCCGCCCCCATTGAGCGCGCCGCCGGGGCGGGGGCGTCGGGAGAGTCCATCCTTTGATCCTTGATCCGCGCATACTGGTCGTCGCGCCCGATGACGACCTGATCGGTCCGCTGTGTCAGGGACTCGACGCGCTGGGCTGGCGCACGGTGACGGCGCGGTCGCTGGCCGGCGCCGTGCAGGTGCTGATCGACTGGCCGCTGGAGGCCATCGTGCTGGACGCCCGGCTGGAGAGCGCGACGGACGGGGTGCGGGCCCTGCGCCAGACCGTCTCCCCGCGCCGCCTGCCGGTCCTGGCGATCGGCGCCGGCACGCTCGACTGGGAGCCCGGCCTGGCCGACATCGCCATGACCCAGCCGCCGCACGCGGCCCAGGCCGCCCTGCGGCTCGAGAACATGGTGCGCACCGCCATCGCCGAGGAGGAGGTCAGCCTGCGCGAGGCCACCTTCGCGGCGCGGGGCGAGCCCCTGACCGTGCCCGAGGTCGAGACCGCGCCCCTGCGGGTGCTGGCCGCCGGCAAGCCGGACCGGCATTTCCTGGCCCTGTCCAACGCCCTGACCGCGCTGGACTGCGAGGTGGTGGCCGCGCCGACGCCCTACACCGCCTTCGACTATCTGCATGAGCGCCCGTTCGACGCCGCCGTCCTGTGGGGCGCCGAGGACCATGCCCCGGCCCTGTCCATCGCCTCGGGCATGAAGCGGAACACCCGGCTCTATCACGTGCCGGCGATCCTCTATCTGCGGGGTTCCGGCGAGATCAATCTGGCCGAGCTGTTCAACCGCGGCTTCGCCGATGTCGCCGCCGCCGACACGCGCGAGGAGGAGACGGCCGAGCGGGTCGTGGCCCTGGCGCGGGCGCACCGCCGCCATGTGGCCATCCGGCGGGCGCTGGAAAGCGCGCGCGGCTCGGGCCTGACCGATCCGGCCACCGGCCTGTTCACCCCGGAACTGTTCGCCAGCCATCTGCTCCGGGTCACCGAGGGCGCGCGACTGCGCCGTCGTCCCCTGTCGGTCGCCGTCCTGCGCGTGGCCGAGACCGAAGCCGTGGCCGCCGCCCGCGAGGGCGGCTGGCTGGACCGCGCCCTGCCCCAGATCGGGGCCATGGTCTCGCGCCTGATCCGCACCGAGGACACCGCCGCCCGTCTGTCCGCCGACGTCTTCGCCCTGGCCCTGCCGGCGACCCGGGGACCGGCCGCGCGGATCGCCGCCGACCGCATCGCCGCCGTCATCAGCTGCACCGCCTTCGACGCCGGTCCGGACCGCCCGCCCTTCGTGGTCGAATTCGAGGTCGGGGTGGCCGAGGTCATGCCGGGCGAGTCGCCCGCCGTGGTGCTGGAGCGGGCCTCGGCGGACGTCGGCGCCGCCGCCCGCTAATTTGACAATTTTATTTGTCTAATGCAGGGTCAGGCCATGACGGCCCGCCCCTCCGCCCTGCTCGACGACCTGGACACCGCGCATCTGGCGCTGGCGCCGATCCGTCGACGCATCCTCGCGGCCCTGATCGCGCCCGCCTCCGCCGCCGGTCTGGCCGAGCAGCTGGAGATGCCGCGCCAGAAGATCGGCTACCATCTGAAGGCGCTGGAGGACGCGGGGCTGATCCGCCTGGCGGGCGAGCGGAAGAAGCGCGGCTTCACCGAGCGGCTGTTCGTCGCCGCCGAACGCTATGTGCTGGACCCCGCCCTGCTCGCCCCCGCCGATCCTGACGCCGTCGAGGCGCAGGACCGCCACGCCGCCAGCCATCTGATCCACACCGCCTCGGCCATGGTCCGCGACGTGGCCCGCATGCGCGAGGCCGCCGACGCGGAAGGCGCGCGCCTGCTGACCCTGACCGTCGAGGCCGATCTGACGTTCGCCCGGCCGGCCGATTTCGACGCCTTCTCGCGCGACGTCGCCGAGGCCGTGGCCGGGCTGGCCCGCCGCTATTCGGCCCCCGAGGGCCGCCGCTACCGCCTGACCGCCGCGGCCCATCCGGCCGTGGTCAAACCCGCCCCCGCAAGGAACTGAGCGTCATGACCGACCAGCCGATGGAAGACCGCGTTCTCGTCGAGGTGACCGTCCCCGCTCCCGCCGATCAGGTGTGGGCCGCCCTGCGCGACCGCGACCAGCTGATGCAGTGGTTCGGCTGGGACACGGACAGTCTGGGCGCAGAGGTGGACTGGATCTTCTTTGACCACGCCGTGCCAGATGACGCCGCCAAGGTGCTGAATTTCGGCGGCATGCCGGACCGCTACGAGGTCGTGGCGGACGGCGACCGGAGCATCGTCCGCGTCGTGCGCAGCGCCCCGGTCAGCGAGGACGACTGGAACGCCGTCTATGAGGACATGACCGAGGGCTGGATCTCCTTCACCCAGCAACTGGCCTTCCTGCTGGCCCGCCATGTCGGGCAGCCGCGCCGCACCATCTACCTGTCCGGCGAACCGCTGGGCGACCATGCGCTGAACGGTCTGGCGGGCGTCGGCCTGGACGACGTCCCCGCGCAGGGCGAGCCGTGGGCGGGCATTCTCGGGCCGGATGCGCTGAGCGGAGCGGTCTGGCACCTGGGTCGCCATCAGGGCGGGCTGACGGTGAACGAATGGGGCGACGGCCTGCTGATCGCGCACAATCGCGGACCCAACGCCAAATGGACGAGGGGCTGGACCAGCGTCACTCTGACCACCTACGGCCTCGACGACACGGCCTTCAGCGCGCTGGAAACCCGCTGGACCGACTGGTGGACGGCCCACTTCAAGAGCCGCCCGCCGGAGGGGATGGAGGACGGCGGTTGCGGCTGACCCATCGCCGGGTAAGAACGCTTTCGCGCATTCGCCGGTCCGGGGGAAATCCATGAAGATCGCCGTCACACTCCTGCTCGGCGCGGCCATGGCCGGAACACCCGGCGCCGCGTCGGCGCAGGACAGGCCCGCCCCAAGGCCCGCATTCGATGCCTGCATGCAGAGGGCGAGCGGGGTCACCGTTGACGTCCGGGCCTGCATCTCGGCCGAACATTCGCGGCAGGATGCGCTGCTCAACACCCGCTATCGCGAGTTGATGCAGCGACTTCCACCCGAGCGACAGGCTGCACTTCGGGCGGCGCAGCGCGCCTGGATCGCCTTCCGCGAAGCCGACTGCAGCTACAGCGCCTCCCGTGACGCCGGCGGCACGCTTGAAGCCGTCATGATCGACAGCTGCTGGATGGAATTCACCACCCGACGCGCGACCAGCCTCGGCGCCGATCTGGAGTTCGAGCGCAAGTACGGCGGTTAGGCCGCCCCCGCCACCCGCGCCAGATCGGCGGTGATGCGTTCGGCGACCTTGAGGCGGTCCTCCGGCGTGTCCCAGTCGCCCTTTACGACGATCTTCTGATCGGGCCGGATCTTCCAGAAGGCGTGGTTCTTCTGGATCAGGCCGACCAGACCGACCGGATTGGGGAAGCTGTTGTCGCGCAGGGTCAGGACCGCGCCCTTGGGCCCGACGTCGATGCGCTCAATGTGAGCGGTCTTGCAGTTGGCCTTGATGCCGACGATGCGCAGCAGCTGCTTGGCCTCATCGGGCAGCGGACCGAACCGGTCGATCAGTTCGGCGGCCAGAGCCTCGCGGCTCTCGTTGTTCTCGGCGTCCGACAGGCGGCGATAGAGGCTTAGACGAACGTTGAGGTCCGGAACGTAATCCTCTGGAATCAAAACAGCTGCGCCGACGTTGATGGCCGGGGACCAGCCGCGATCGACGAGACCGCCCTCGCCCGCCTGACGCAGCTCTGCGACCGCGTCCTCCAGCATCTGCTGGTACAGCTCGACGCCGACCTCGCGGATGTGGCCCGACTGTTCGTCGCCCAGAAGGTTGCCGCCGCCGCGCTGGTCCAGATCGTGGCTGGCCAGCTGGAAGCCGGCGCCGAGGTTGTCGAGCGACTGCAGCACCTGCAGGCGGCGCTCGGACGACAGGGACAGGGGCCTGGTCGGGTCGGTGGTCAGATAGGCGAAGGCGCGCGCCTTGGCCCGACCGATCCGCCCCCGGATCTGGTGCAGCTGGGCGAGGCCGAACATGTCCGCCCTGTGCACAATCAGGGTGTTGGCCGTCGGAACATCAAGTCCGGACTCAACAATGGTCGTGGACAGCAGCAGGTCGTAGCTGCCGTCGTAGAAGGCGCTCATGACGTCTTCCAGCTGGGTCGGCGTCATCTGGCCGTGACCGACCACGAACCTGATCTCGGGCACCTGCTCGCGCAGGAATTTCTCGATGTCCGGCAGGTCGCTGAGGCGCGGCACGACGTAATAGGCCTGCCCCCCGCGATACTTCTCGCGCAGCAGGGCCTCGCGAACCAGCACCGGATCCCACGGGGTGACGTAGGTGCGGACGGCCAGACGATCCACCGGCGGCGTGGCGATGATCGACATCTCGCGGATGCCCGACAGGGCCATCTGGAGCGTGCGCGGGATCGGGGTCGCGGTCAGGGTCAGGAGGTGCACGTCGGCGCGAAGCGACTTGAGCTTCTCCTTGTGCTTGACCCCGAAATGCTGCTCCTCGTCGACGATGACGAGGCCCAGGTCCTTGAAGCCGACCTGCTGGCTCAGCACGGCGTGGGTGCCGACGACAATCTCGAACGCGCCGTCCTTCAGGCCGGCGCGGGTCTCGGCGGCGTCCTTGGCGGTGACCATGCGCGAGAGGTGGCGCACGGTGATCGGCCAGCCGGCGAAGCGTTCCGAGAAGGTCTTGAAATGCTGGCGCGCCAGCAGGGTCGTCGGGCAGACCACGGCCACCTGCTGACCGCTCATGGCGACCACGAAGGCGGCGCGCAGGGCCACCTCGGTCTTGCCGAAGCCGACGTCGCCGCAGACCAGACGGTCCATCGGCGTACCCTTGCCCAGGTCCTCCAGCACATCGCCGATGGCGTTGAGCTGGTCGTCCGTCTCCTCATAGGGGAAGCGGGCGCAGAACTCGTCGAACAGGCCCTGCGGCGGGGTGATGGCGTCCGAGGTCCGCAGCGAACGCTTGGCGGCCAGGGCGATCAGCCCCTCGGCCATGTCGCGCAGACGCTGTTTGGCCTTGGCCTTGCGGGCCTGCCAGCCCGCGCCGCCCAGACGATCAAGCTCGACCCCGTCCGCATCGGACCCGTAGCGCGTCAGGAGGTCGATGTTCTCGACCGGCAGGTAGAGCTTGCTCTCGCCCGCGTACATCAGCTCCAGACAGTCGTGCGGCGCGTCCTGGATCTCGAGCGTCTTCAGCCCGTCGTAGCGGCCGATGCCGTGATCCAGGTGGACGACCAGATCGCCCGCCGTCAGGGCCGAGGCCTCGGCCAGGAAGTTCGACGCCCGGCGCTTCTTGCGCGGCCGCGCCAGGCGGTCGCCGAGGATGTCGGTCTCCGAGATGACGGCCAGGCTGGCGGTCTCGAAGCCATGCTCGACCGGCAGGACGCCGCGCAGGAACAGGCCCTCCGGCGCCGTCTGCACATCGCCCCAGTCGCGCACGGCGACCACCGGCTCCAGCCCGTGATCGGACAGCATGGCGGCCAGACGCTCGGACGACCCCTCGGTCCACGAGGCGAACAGCACCCGCTTGCCGGCCGTCTTCAGGCTCTGGGCGTGCCTGGCGACAGCCTCGAACAGATTGACGCTGTCCTGCGACCGCTCGGCGGTGAAGGCGCGGCCCAGACGGCCGCCGGCGTCCTCGCCGCCCCCGGCAAAGGGCGAGAGACGGCGCACCGCGCGGCCCGCGAGGGCGCTGTTCCAGTCGCCTTCCGTCAAATAGAGCTTCTCGGGCGGCAGGGCGCGGTTGGCCGCGCCGGTCTGGCTGCGGGACGCGTCGCGCCGCGCCTCGAAGGCGTCCGCGGTCAGGGTCCAGCGTTCGGCCCGCGCGGCTTCGGCCTGGTTGTCCAGAAAGACCGGGGCCGTGTCCGGCAGATAGTCGAACAGGGTCTCGAGCCGCTCGTAGAGCAGCGGCAGCCAGTGCTCCATGCCCTGACGACGCGCGCCCTCGCTGACAGCGGCGTACAGGGGATCGTCCCCCCCCGCGCCGAAGAGGTTCAGATAGCCGGTACGGAACCGGGAGATGCCTTCCGGCGTCAGCAGGGCTTCGGACACCGGGGCCAGGGCGATGGAGCGCATCTGGCCGGTCGAACGCTGGGTCGCGGGATCGAAGGTTCGGATCGTCTCCAGCTCGGAGCCGAACATGTCCAGGCGCACCGGCTCCTCGAATCCCGGCGGGAAGACGTCGATGACCCCGCCGCGCACGGCGAACTCGCCGCGCTCGGACACGGTCGAGGCGCGGACATAGCCGTTGGCCGCGAAATAGCGCTCCAGCGCCGCCGTATCGAGATCGAGGCCGACCGTGGTCTCGAAGCTCGCGGCGGTGGTGACCTCGCGCGGGGGCGTGCGCTGGGCGGCGGCGGCGACCGTGGTCACGACCAGCATCGGACGCGCTTCGCCGGGCGCGCGCCCGGCCAGTTTCGTCAGCGCCGCCATCCGCTCGGCCGACACCGAGGCCGTCGGGCTCAGGCGGTCGTACGGCAGGCAATCCCAGGCCGGAAACTCAAGAACTTCAATATCCCCGGCGAAGAACCGGAACGCTTGGGCGAACTCCCCCATGCGGGCGTAGTCGCGCGCCACAAAGACCCCGACGCCCCCGGTCGCGCGCAGGCGTTCGGCGACAGTCAGGGCGTCCAGCCCTTCCGGGGCGCCGCCCAGTTCCAGGTCGGCGCGGCTGGGATTGATCGCGTCCATCAGCCGGCGCCCTTCGCCACCTCGGCGGCGACATGCTCGGCCATGAAGGCGCGGATCTTCGTCATCAGGCTGCCGTCATATTTCCCGGGCGTCGGCGTGGTCTGGATGATCCAGGCGTAGAGGACGTGGTCGTCGTCCTCCATGAGCAGGTCCTCGAACAGGTCCAGTTCAGCGGCGTCCAGCGACGGTCCCATCTGATCGGCGAATGGCCCCAGCACCAGATCGGCTTCGCGGAAGCCCCGCCGCCAGGCGCGGAAGGCGATGCGGCCCAGCCGCTGTTCCCGGGTTTCGTTCAGACGCGCGTTCGTATCGGCCACAAGAATCCTTGCCCGGTCAGTCCGGATGAAGTCGAGGCGGGAGATAGGCCCTCGCCCGCGAATTTGCCAGCCGGACGAGCCCCTCCGCCTGCCGTCATAAAAGCGTGCGGGCCGGGTCCTAAGCCGAAGGGCGTCGGCATTCGGGGATCGAAGATGGCGAAAAGACTGAAGGGATCGGCGCCGGCGCGGCCGCGCGGCGCCGCGGCGCGCACCGCCGAGACGGAGCTCCTGTGTTATGTGCGCGAAGGCTGGACGCCCCGGCTGGCGCCCGCCTCGGCGCGACGGCAGTGGATGACCGACACGCCCGAGAGCTTCGCCTACCGCTGCCTGCCGCTGGCCATCGCCAACGCCCACGGATGGGATGTGCTGAGTCCCTGCGGCTTCTCCGCCCGTTGGTCCGGCGGCCAGAACACCGGCGCGATCGAGATCAAACTGGATCCGGGCACGGACCCGAAGAAGGCGCCGGTGTCCGAGTTCGGCAACGGCATCCTGACCTTCCACGTCGACGGGATCATGCGCACCTCGGAGGGCTGGAACCTGTGGGTCGGCGGCCCGCCCAACGCCTTCAAGGACGGCATCGCGCCGCTCAGCGGGATCATCGAGACCGACTGGTCGCCCTACACCTTCACCATGAACTGGCGCTTCACCCGCCCCGATGTGTGGGTGCGGTTCGAGGAGAACGAGCCGTTCTGCTTCTTCTTCCCCACACCACGGGGCGCGGTGGCGGGGCTGAAGCCGGAGCTGCGTCCGATGGAGGACGAGCCGGAACTGCTCCGGACCTATGACGCCTGGAGCGCCTCGCGGGCCGAGTTCCAGGAGTGGGCGCGCCGGACCAAGCCCTCGGCGCCGGCCGATCAGTGGCAGAAGCTCTACTATCGCGGCCTGCACCCGCAGGGGCACGCCGGGCCGGATGACCACGAGACCAAGCTACGCCTGTCCGAGTTCCGCCAGACCGGCTCGCGCCGGGTCTGCCCGGTCGACCACGCCAAACTTGGCAAGCGTGAGGGTTAGGGA
Source organism: Brevundimonas sediminis (assembly GCF_048799765.1). Taxonomy (NCBI): domain Bacteria; kingdom Pseudomonadati; phylum Pseudomonadota; class Alphaproteobacteria; order Caulobacterales; family Caulobacteraceae; genus Brevundimonas; species Brevundimonas sediminis. The sequence continues at coordinate 20,876 of NZ_JBLYQK010000026.1, read as the reverse complement.
CGACGGGCGGTCAAGCCCGCTATAACCTCGGCCCAGATGCGGCCCCAGATTCTCTTCCCGCTGTTCGCCGAGGTCTCCACCCTGAAGGGCGTGGGGCCCAAGGTGTTGCCGCTCGTGCAGAAGGTCGCGGGCCCGCTGGTGCGGGATGTCCTGTTCCTGCCGCCCTCCGGCGTGGTGGTCCGTCGTCCGATGACGGCGACGACGGCGGTCGAGGGACAGGTCGGCCTGTTCGAGGTGACGATCGACCGGCTGATCCTGCCCGGAAAGCCCGGCGTGCCGATCAAGGTGCGGGCGATCGACCAGACCGGCTTCGTCCACCTGATCTGGTTCGGCGGTTCGGGCCAGCACATCGATCGCCTGCTGCCGCGCGGCGAGACCCGGCTGGTCTCCGGCAAGGTCGAGCGGTTCAACAACGAGGTCCAGATCGTCCACCCGGACGTGTTCAGGCCGGCCGAGGCCGACGACATCGCCATGACCGAACCGGTCTATCCGGCGACGCAGGGGCTGGCGTCGCGCAACATCCGCAAGCTGGCGCAGCAGGCGGTGGCCCTGGCCCCGGATCTGCCGGAATGGCAGGACCCCGCCTGGCTGTCGAAGCAGAAGTGGACCGGCTGGCGCGAGGCCATCGCCGCCCTGCACGCCCCGACCGGCGAGCGCGATCTGGAGCCGGACGCCCCGGCGCGCGAGCGGCTGGCCTATGACGAGTTGTTCGCCCACCAGCTGGCGCTGGCCCGGCGGCGGCGGGCGCGGCAGATCACGCCCGCCCCGGTGATCCGCCCCGGCGAGGCGTCGGCGCGACTGCTGACCACCCTGCCCTTCACCCTGACCGGTGTGCAGGCCAGGGCCGTCGAGGAGATCCGCCACGACCTCGCCTCCGGCGAACAGATGGGCCGGCTGCTGCAGGGCGACGTGGGCTCGGGCAAGACGGCGGTGGCGGCGCTGGCCCTGGCCGACGCGGCGGCCTCGGGCTTCCAGGCGGCGTTGATGGCCCCGACCGAAATCCTCGCCCGCCAGCACTGGCAACGGCTGGCGCCGATGCTGGAGGCGGCGGGCGTGCCCACCGTCCTGCTGACCGGGCGCGACACACCGGCCGAGCGACGGCCGAAGCTGGCCGCCCTGGCCTCCGGCGAGGCGAGCGTCGCCATTGGCACCCACGCCCTGTTCCAGGACGCGGTCCGTTTCCACCAGCTGGCGCTCGCGGTGATCGATGAACAGCACCGGTTCGGCGTCAACGAGCGCGCCCGGCTGCAGGCCAAGGGCGACCCGCGCAGCGGCGGCGTTCACCTGCTGACCATGTCGGCCACCCCGATCCCGCGCACGCTGGAGCTGACCCAGTACGGCGAGCTGGACGTCTCCCGCCTGACCGAAAAGCCGCCCGGGCGCACCCCGGTGACGACGGCCGTCCTGCCCCTGGCCCGGATCGGCGAGGTGGCAAAGCGGTTGAAGGCGGCGCTGGACGGCGGGGCCCAGGCCTACTGGATCTGCCCGCTGGTGGCCGAGAGCGAGGCCAGCGATCTGGCGGCGGCGGAAGCGCGGGCGGCGGACCTGCGCCGTATCCTGCAGGTCGAGGTGGGGCTGGCGCACGGCCAGATGCCGGGGCCGGAGCGGGAGGCGGTAATGGCCGACTTCGCCGACGGCCGCACGCCCCTGCTGGTCGCCACCACGGTGGTCGAGGTGGGGGTCGATGTGCCCAACGCCTCCATCATGGTCATCGAGCATGCCGACCGCTTCGGCCTGGCCCAGTTGCATCAGCTGCGCGGCCGGGTCGGACGGGGCAGCGCCGCCTCGACCTGCCTGCTGCTCTACGGCGGCGGCGATGACGGTCTGGGGGAAACGGCGAAGACCCGGCTGGAGACCCTGCGGCGCACCGAGGACGGGTTCGAGATCGCCGAGGAGGATTTCAGGCTCCGTGGCGGCGGCGATCCGCTGGGGCTGAAACAGAGCGGCTTCCCGGCCTATCGCTTCGCCGACCCCGTCCGGCATCGCGGCCTGATGCTGGCGGCGGCCGATGATGCGCGACTGGTGCTGGGGCGCGATCCGGACCTGCTGTCGCCGCGCGGCGAGGCGGTAAAGGTGCTGGAGGCCCTGTTCGACTGGCGCAACGACCGCGCCGCCCTGGACTAGTCCCGCGCCCGACAGAGACGCGCGGTGAGGCTCCGGACCAGCGGCAGGACCAGCAGCACGGTCGGAAAGGCGATCAGCCATGACAGTCCCCAGGCGGACAGCCAGACGTCGACAAAACGTCCGCCCGGCCCCACCCCGCGGAGGGTGGAGACCGCCGACACCACCATCGTCATGACGATGGACAGCAGCAGGGCCGTCACAAGGGGCGCGAAACGGGCCGGCAAACGGGGAGGAGTGCTCACCGGCCCGCCCGCCGTCAGAACTTCAGTCCGACGATCAGACCGGCGTAGGACTGATCCTTCGCGCCGCTCTCTTCCAGGAAGTCGCCTGCCCGGGTGTAGTTGACCACGCCGCTGATGGTCATGAAGGGGTTCACCGCATAGGTGGTGAAGGCCGCGTAGCGCCAGCCGACGTAGGCGGAGTCGCCTTCGGTCCCGGATCTCAGGAGCTGGCCCGACAGCAGGTAGACGCCGTCCTCCTTGCTCTGCCGCCACAGGCCGGCGGTCAGCAGGCCCACGGTCGTTTTCGGCAGGGGCTGGAAGGTGACCTGCGGCTGGATGGTGACCAGGTTGGACACGCCCAGATCGGTGCGCAGCGAGATCGGCGGCACATAGAGCTGGTTGTAGGTATTCAGCGTCCCGTCCGACCGGTCGTCATCACCCGACGCCGCGTCGAAGCGGACCGCCACGCGCGGCCGCCAGGCATGGTCGAACGTCCGGCCGACCGTGGCGGAGACATACCAGGCCTCGATGTCCAGACCGCGGAAGTCGCCGGTCTGGAGGACGCCCTCGACGTCGTAGTCCCAGGGCGCCAGCCGACCGTTCAGACGGGCGGACAGGGTGTCCCGGTCATCGCGACCGGCCAGGCCGGTGTCGAAGGCGACGCCGATCCGGTCGGTGTTGGCGTAGAGGAACTCCAGCCGCGGGGCCGTCGCTCCGGAACCGAGGGTGCGGGCGGCCGTGGCGCCGTACAGGCGGTAGTCGTAGTTGGTGGCGTCGTCGAACGAGGCCTTGCTCTCACGCAGGGCGTAGCCGCCGAACACGCCGCCGGACCAGCCGTTCGGATTGTCGTAGATCACCCGGGCCATATCGAACGCGGTGCGCGAGTTGGCGCCTTCGCGGGGTTCGAAGATCCGGGAGGCGCCGACCGCGAACTCCTGCCGCCCGACGCGAACGCGAACAGCGCCGTCGCCCACCGCGTGGCGGGTCTCCAGGAAGGCCTGGTGCACGTCCGCCCGGCTCTCCTCGGTGAACGGTTCACCGCTGTCGAGGCCATGGCTGCGGGCGTCCTGGATATCGACGAAGGCGCGCAGGTTCGGGGTCAGACGCCAGTCCGCCCAGACACGCAGGCGCTGTTGCAGATCGCCGTCGTCGTCCTGAAGCCCCCGGCCGAACCGTTCGTGACCGCGATATTCGGCGCGCCAGCGGGCCTCGCCGCCGAGGCTGAGCCAGGTCGACCCCACCGGGATCGCCTTCAGGTTCGACCAGGTCGAGGTCCGGTTGGCCGGGTCGCGCCAGGCGCTCCAGTCGTCATCATGGTTGATCTGGCGGAAGACCGGCGTCGGCCGGGCGGCGGGGGCCGGAGCGGCCTGCACAGCGGCCGGAGCCGTCACGATGGGTTCGTCGGCGGCCGCCTCGGGCGAGGCGGCAAGGATCAGGGCGGCGGCGGCCGCGGAGTTGAACAGCATAGGTTTCCCCTCTGGAGCAGGCCCGGTTGGCTCCGGGCTCAGGCATTTGGTTGATGGGTTATTCGGCGTCGGGCTGGGCGCCCGGCGCAGCGGATCTGAAGGCGTCGAGCGCGAGGCAGGCGGCCTCGATCTCGAGCAGGCGGGGCCAGCGGAGCGCGACGTTGAACCGTCGCGCGTTGCCCAGTTGGGGCACGATGCAGAGATCGGCGAGGGTCGGGGTCTCGCCGAAGGCGAAGGGACCGGCGGTGTCGGCCAGCAGCCGGTCGACAGCGTCCAGCCCTGTCTCGATCACCTCGGCGGCCCAGCCCTGCACGGCCGCCTCGGCCAGTCCCAGATCGCGAAGGTTCTGGAGGACCTTCAGGTTCTGGACCGGGTGGATGTCACAGGCGATCACCTGGGCCACCGCCCTGACGCGAGCGCGGTCGAGCGCATCAGCGGGCAGAAGCGCCGGCCCCGGATACTGCTCGTCCAGATACTCGCAGATGGCCAGCGACTGGGTCAGGACCGCGCCGTCGTCGGTGATCAGGGCCGGAACCAGCCCCTGGGGGTTGAGCGCCAGATAGTCCGGCGCCCGTTGCTCGCCCTTGCGCAGGTGGTGGAAGACCTGCTCCGCGACGAGCCCCTTGAGGTTGAGGGCGATCCGCACGCGCCACGACGCAGTGGAACGGAAGTAGCCGTGCAGGATCATGACGTCAGGCTCCGGGAGCGTTGCGGCGCACGGCGCCGAGGGTGAAGACCGCGACCGAGGCGATGACGGCCGGGACCACGGCCAGCAGGATCAGCGATTGCGGGCTCCAGTCGCGGGCCAGCAGCATGCCGCCGACCAGCGGGCCGACGATCGCGCCGATGCGGCCGACGCCCAGCGCCCAGCCCACGCCCGTCGCGCGGATGGCCGTCGGATAGACCGAGGCGGTCAGGGCGTTGCAACCGATCTGGGCGCCGACGACGCCGAAGCCGGACAGGGCCGCGCCGACGAGCAGCACGGTCAGGTTGGTCCCGCCGAAGGCCAGCAGGGCGATGAAGGCGGCCGAGGCGGCGTAGGCGGTCCCCAGAACGATGTAGGGGCTGATCCGGTCGATCATCCGACCCAGGGCGATGGCGCCGACGACGCCGCCGAGGTTCAGGGTGGCGGTCGACAGGATGGCCATGCCGAGCGGCAGGCCGGCGCCCTTCAGAAGGGTCGGCAGCCAGTTCACCAGGAAGTACATGACCAGCAGGTTCATGAAGAAGGCGACCCACAGCAGCAGCGTCGTGGGCGCGCGGCCCTCGCGGAACAGCTGAAAGACCGAGAAGCCCCTGGCGGCGGTCGACTGCTCATCCTTCAGGCCGGCGATGAATTCGCTGACCGAGGCGTTGGCGTCGATCTTGCCGACGATGGGGGCGATCCGCGATTCCGGCGCGCCCTTGGCGACGAGGAAGCGAACCGAGTCCGGCAGCATGAACCACAGGACCGGAAGCAGCAGCAGCGGGAGGACGCCCCCGACCACGAACACCGAATGCCAGTCGAACTCGGCGATCAGCCAGGTCGAGATCAGGCCGCCGATCGTGGAGCCCAGCGGGAAGCCGCAGAACATGACGGTGACCAGGGTGGCGCGCAGGCGGGCCGGACCGTACTCGCTGGTCAGGGCGATGATGTTCGGCATGGCGGCGCCGAGACCGATCCCGGTGATGAAGCGATAGATCAGAAGCTCGTTCATCGAGGTGGAGAAGGCCGTCAGCAGGGCGAACAGGCCGAAGATCGCGGTCGAGATCAGGATCACCGTCTTGCGGCCGAACCGGTCAGCGGCGGGACTGAGGACGAAGGCGCCGACAGTCAGGCCGAGCAGGCCGATCGCGAAGATCGGACCGAAGGCGGACGGGGCCAGACCCCAGTCCTCGGCGATCTTCGGAGCGACGAAGGCGATCGACTGGGTGTCGAACCCGTCGAGCATTGCGATGATGAAGCACAGCGCCGTGACGCCGAACTGGAGCGGGCCGAATTTGGCCCGGTCGATGACGGCGTTGCCGCCGCCGGTTCCGGAAATGGTAGCCATTGTTTGTTCCTCCCCCGGGGGACGCGCGGATCTTTCCTGCCCGCTTGGTCCCCGTTGATGATGATGGTGGTGTGGATGGTCCGGATCAGGCCGCTCTCGGCCCGACCTTGATTTCAAGCGGCGTCAGCCCGTCGATGGTGACGACGATATCGTCGCCCTCGATCACGGCGCCCACGCCCGCCGGCGTGCCGGTGTAGATCAGATCGCCCGGTTCGAGCTTCCAGAGCTTCGAGGCGAAGGCGACGATGTCGTCGACCGGCCAGATCAGCTCGGCCAGATCGGCGTCCTGCCGGGTCTCGCCGTTGACGGTCAGCCTGATCGCGCCCTTCGCCGGATCGAAGTCCCCCTCGCCCGCCTTGTGGATCAGGCCCAGCGGCGAGGACTGCTCGACGTTCTTGCCGGTATCCCAGGGGCGGCCCTGGGCGCGGGCGTCGAGTTGCAGATCACGGCGGGTCATGTCGAGACCGGTCGCATAGCCCCAGACGTGGTCCCGCGCGTTCTCAACGCTGATGTCCCGCCCGCCCTTGCCGATGGCGACCACCAGTTCGGCCTCGTAGTGGAAGTTTTCGGTCCCGGACGGATAGGCGATCGTCGTGCCCGACGGGACGACGGTCTCGGCCCAGGCAGTGAAGAAGAAGGGCGGCTCACGATCCGGATCGCGGCCCATTTCGCGCGCATGGGCGGCGTAGTTGCGCCCGACGCAGATCACGCGACGCACCGGGAAGTCGTCTCCGGTCGTGGTCGCCGCCAGCACGGGGGCCGGGGTGTCGAACAGCAGGCTCATGCGTTTTCTTCTCTGTAGAGGTTCAGTTTTTCCTGACAGGCCTTGTCCGAGTAGCCGAACAGAACCAGTTGCTCGGTCGCCCTGAAGACGACCTGCTTCCACGACGGGACGACCAGGATTTCGCGGGGGTTCAGGGCGATGGTCTCGCCCTCGATGACCGCTTCACCGGCGCCCTCGACGACGACGAAGATGGTGCCGTCGGTGGACCGTCGCGGCTGCGTCTCGAACCCGGCCGGCATCAGCCGGACATGGGCCGAGATGGTGGCCATGATCGAGCCGCCGTTGACCGGGTTCAGGAACTCCAGCGCATGGCCCAGATGCGGATCGATCTCGGCGCCGCTGTCGGCCAGACCGTCCAGGGCCGGACGCCAATCTGAATAAGGATAGTGGAACAGCGGCTGGTGGGCCGGACGACGATCCGCCGTATGCCCCTTCAGCGGACGCATGTTACGACCGTAGCGGTTGATGCTGTCGCCGGGCGAAACCTGTTCCGGGAACTGGTCCTCGGGATAGCCCTCAGCGAAGCTGGCGTCGAAATGACGGACGGTCGGGATATCGAGGCCGTCCAGCCAGATCATCGGCTTGTCGGTGGGGTTGCCGTGGTCGTGCCACTGACCGCCGGGGGTCAGCACCAGATCGAACGGGCGCATGACGGCCTTCTCGCCATCCACCGAGGTGTAGGCGTTCTCGCCCTCGATGACGAAGCGGAGCGCGCACTGGGTATGTTTGTGCGCCGGGGCGACCTCGCCCGGCAGGATCAGCTGCAGGCCGGCATACAGACTGGGCGTGATGCCCGAATGCCCCGGCAGACCCGGATTCTCGAGGATCAGCACCCGGCGCTCCGCCTGTTTGGCGCTGATCAGGTCGCCGGCGCGCATCAGGTATTCGCGGGCGTTGTCGTAGGACCATTTATGGACCCTGGCCGGGCTGTCCGGCTTCGGCAGCACAAGGGCGGCCAGCTTCTCCCACAGCGGATAGAGGCCTTCCGGCTCCATCTGTTCATACAGGGCGTTGAGCTGCGCCTGCTGGTCGTTCTTCAGCGGTTCGGCCTTGTGCATTTCAGCTCTCCACGCCGACGTGAAGCAGGCCGTTCTCCAGCTTCACCGGGAAGGTTTTCACGGCGACGCTGCAGGGCGCGCCGACGGCGGCGCCGGTCTTCACATTGAAGGTGCCCTGATGCAGCGGGCACTCGATCAGATCGCCGTCCAGATAGCCGTCGGCCAGACTGGCGGCGCCATGGGTGCACAGGTCGGCGGTGGCGTAATATTCGCCGTCCACCGCGTAGAGCGCGATCTTCAGCCCGCCGACCACGGCCTGGGCCACGCCGTACTGCTCAAGATCCGAGGGAGGCAGCGTCGGCTGCCAGGTCAGGGTGGCGGTCATGCGGGGTACACGAGGCTGTTGGGGATCATTTCGGAATCGAAGACGACGATCCGTTCGGCGAACCGCAGACGCCCGCCGTCCTCGACCACGCGGTCATGGCAGACGGCCGACAGGACGATGTCCGAGGGCTTGTCGATCAGGGTCTGGACGACCAGCAGGTTGTGCCGGACCTGGACCCCGCCCTCCCCTTCGCCGACGATGCGCGGCGAGGTCGGGAAGCGGCGATAATAGCGCGGGGCGTACATCTGGGTCCGCGTCAGGCCGGTGACCCGGTCCTTCAGCATGCCGCGGCTCTCGGCCTGCATGGTGCACAGGGAATAGCCCGCCTCGTAGTTCTCGCGCGGGATGACGCGATACACGCACGCTTCGCTGAAGAAGTCGGGCCAGTCGTGCAGGCGGACGTCATCGAGGGTGGCGTAATAGTCGTCGTACAGGTCGCGGATCGCATCGCGCGTGATCGCGGCCGGACGGTTCAGGACAGCGGTGCTCACAGGCCCATCACCTTGCGCCAGTAGCGATACATGCCGCGGACGGCGGTTTCGGTGACCTGGTGATCGGTCGGCGCGATCTCGCGGCCGCCCATCTGCAGGATGAAATGCTCGTCCGGCGAGCCCTGGGCGCCCTGCTGGGTCATCTCCAGAACCTCGCCGTCGTCGGCCGAGACGAAGCCGGCGGGACCGAACAGATTGGCCTGACGCGTGCGGCGCAGGCGCATCTCCGGCGTGTCGTCGGCGTAGCACCAGTGGGTCCAGTGGAAGTCGAAGCCGCCCACGCCCCTGGGCACGATCTGGCGGGTCGTCAGGCTGTTGATCTGCTGCTGCAGGATCACGCTGGGGAAGATGGTGATCATCCCCACGGTCTCGTCGCCGGGGAACTCCTGCACCACGTCCATGACGCGGGGGTCCTCCAGCTTCAGGTCGCCCTGGAAGTTGCGGACGTCGGCCAGGTCCTCGGACGCCTTCTGCTCGCCCTTTCGCGAGATCAGGATGCCGTGACGGCCCTCATCATCGATGTCGACGGCGGACTTCTGGTCGGCGCGGAACAGGCCGAAGGTGGCGAAGAACACGTGCAGCAAGCCCGCGTGGTACGGGTCCTTGATGTTCTCCTGCATCTGCTTCCAGTTGGCCGGAATGTGCTGGCGGTTGTAGCCGAGCACCTCCAGCTTCCGGCCGTCATAGACGCGGGTGTAGTGCTTCCAGAACTTCTCGCCGAGGTACTCGCGGAAGGGCGGGGTCTCGTCCGAGAAGGTCGCCCAGACGACGCCGTTGACCTCTTCGACGCGCAGCTTGTTGAGCCCGTTCTGCGACAGGTCGAAGTCGGCCGGCATGCCGCCCTGGCGCTTGACCCCGCGCCGGAAGGGCACGCCCTGCAGGTCGCCGTTCAAAGCGTAGGACCACTGATGGTACGGGCAGATCAGTTCCTGCGAATGGCCGAACCGGGCCTGGCAGAACTTGACCCCCTTGTGGGCGCAGCGGTTCTCGACGACCGAGATTTCGCCCTCCGCCGAGCGGATCATGACCACCGGCTTTTCGCCCAGGGTCGTCGTCTTCCAGTCGCCGACGTTCGGCAGCTCGCACTCCAGACCCACGTACAGCCAGTGCGGCCCGTACCAGATCTTCTGGAGTTCCTCGGCGTAGGTCTCGGGGTCCGTATAGACCCAGTAGGGCACCGCGGCGTCGGCGTCGGCCGGCCACACCCTGCCCTCAGGCGGACGAACGGAAATGTTCAAGATCACGGCTCCCGGCACTGCAATTCCACCGACGATCTCGGGTCGTCGTTGACCGCAGGAATGTCGTGGCTTTTTTTCTATGTCAAACGCGTTGCATATTGTGCATTGCACACAAGGATCGAAACGACATGGACGAACGCATCGTCATTCTGGGCGCCGGACACGCCGGCGGAGCCGCCGCAATCGCAGTTCGGGAACTTGGATTCACGGGCGAAATCAATCTGATCGGCGAAGAACCAGATGCGCCGTACGAGCGCCCTACCCTGTCCAAGGAGTTCCTCTCGGGGGCGGACGCGGAGCCGGTCTGGCTGGCGGATGACGCACGATGGCGTGATCTCAATGTGCAATTGACGCTCGGCGTCAGCGGAATCGCCATCGACCGTGAAAGCCGTTCCGTCACCCTCTCTGACGGCTCATCGGTTTCCTACGACCGGCTCATTCTCGCGACCGGCGGACGGGTGCGTCGACTGGACACGCCGGACCATCCGCGCATCCATCACCTGCGCACCGCCGACGACGCACGCGCCCTGGCGAAGGCGGCCACGCCCGGGGCCCGCGCGGTCATCGTCGGCGGCGGGGTGATCGGTCTGGAGACCGCCTCGACCCTGGTCGAACTGGGCCTGACGGCGACGGTCCTGGAGGCGGGAGACCGGCTGCTGGGCCGGAACATTCCCGAGGAAGCCGCCGGCTGGCTGGCCGCCGCCCACGCCCGCATCGGGGTCGATGTCCGTCTGGATCGTTCCGTCCGCACCGTCGAGCACCGGGCCGATGGTCTGAAAATCCGGCTCGACGGCGGCGAGACGCTGGACGCGGACCTGATGGTGGTCGGCATCGGCATCATTCCGTGCGCGGAACTGGCGGAAGCCTCGGGCCTGCCGACCGCGGGCGGCGTGCTGGTTGATTCGAACTATCGGTCACTCGGCGATGAGCGGGTGTTCGCCATCGGCGATCTGGCCGTCCGGACCTGGGGCGATGGCCCGACGCCACGCCGCATGGAGACCTGGGCCCACGCCCAGACCTCGGCCCGCGCGGCCGCCCTGGCCATCCTGGGCCTTCCCGCCGAGCCGGAGCCCGCTCCATGGTTCTGGACCGCCCAGTGCGGGCACATGCTGCAGATCGTGGGCGACCCGGGTGCGGGCGATACCGTCATCGCCCGCGGCGACGGGGTAAGGCTCTACGTCCGCGACGACATTCTTGTCGGCGCCGTCTGTCTGGATCAGCCGCGGGACTTCGGCACGGCGAAACGCCTGATCGGCAAGGCGCTGGCCGCCGACCGGGCCGAAGATCCGGCCCTGGACCTGCGCAAGGCCGCGGCCTGATCCTCAGACTGCCGGCCGGCGGCCGCCGATCGCGGCCGTGATCTCGTCGCAGACGGCGATCAGGCGCTCCCGCACCTGATCGTCGCGGTCGGTCCTGAATGCATCCGTGGCCAGCACCGTCGCCGTCAGCGTCGCCTCCTCCTGCAGGTCGAAGATCGGCACGGCGGTGGCGCGCAGGCCCGGGATGAGGGTTCCGCTGATGCCGGAATAGCCGTCGGCCCGCACCCGCTTCCTCAGCCCTTCAACGTCGACCGGCGTCAGCCCCCGCGCCTCGGCGGTCTCCCGCTCGACCATGTGCCGGGTGTGCGAGTCCGGCCGGTAGGCCAGGAAGACGTGCCCCGTCGCCGACCGCAGCAGGGGCAACGGCGATCCGACCATCAGCGAGGTCGAGATCGGCGGGGTCCCCATCACCCAGCGCACCACGATCGGTCCGCTGGGGCCGAGCGAGGCCATCTGCACCGTGCGACCGGTCTCGTGGACAAAGTCCGTGATGCGCCGGTTCGCTTCCTGGAAGGCGTCGATCCGGCTCAGGGCGCCGAGTCCGAGGCGCAAGGCCGCCGGGCCGAGATCGTAGCGGCCGCTGCCCGCGTCCTGCCGCGCCATCCCGGCCGCGCACAGACTGGCGAGATAGCGGTGCGCCTGTGACGGCGACAGATCGGAGGCGGCGGCGATGGTTCCGAGCGCCTGCGGCTCCTCGTAGGAGGCGAGCGCGTCCAGCACCCGCAAGCCGATGCCGACCGACTGAATACCCGCGCGGCGCTTGGTCGTCTCCTTGGCCACGTCAGCCCTCCCGATGACACGCCGGGCGCCGGCGCTGATTCAACTGTCGCCAGCCTAGCACCAGAGGCCCGGGCGGATGAAAGCCCGGAACGCCCTTCCGGCGTTGCAGACTTTTAATGCGCGCGTGCTTGCATCGCCCGAAGAACGGCCCCTAGTCTGCGCGCCTTCGATGTCGCGGCTGGGGAGTAGCGTTTGTCGTATCTGGCCGGACTGATGGCGACCGCCGCGCTTCTGGCGCCGCAGGACGCGCCGCCGATTTTCCAGCCCGGAGCGCCCGGGCAGCCATCGCGGATCATCACTGCGGACCAGGCCCTGGCGCTGGCCCGGACCAGCTACACCGCCGAAGACGTCCAGTTCATGCAGCACATGATCGTTCACCACGCCCAGGCGGTGGAGATGGTCGGACTGCTGGAAGCCCGGGGAGAGAACAGCCGGGTCAAGCTGCTGGGCCGCCGGATCGCCCTGTCGCAGGAAGCCGAGATGGAGCTGATGCGCAGCTGGCTCATCGCGCGCGATCAGCCGACCGGGATGCAGATGGACCATTCCGGACACGGCATGGACCACGGCAGCATGGACCATTCGTCCCACGCCGGTCACGCGGCGGCGCCGTCCGAGACCCCCCTGATGCCCGGCATGCTGTCGCCCGCCCAGATGGCGCGACTGGCGGCGGCCCGCGGAAACGAGTTCGACCGCCTGTTCCTGACCGGAATGATCCAGCACCACCAGGGCGCGATCGACATGGTCGGCGAGCTGCTGGAGCATCCCGACGCCGGACGCGACACCCTGCTGTCGGACTTCACCAACTCCGTGGTGGCGGACCAGTCCACCGAAATCCTGCGCATGCAGTCCCTGCTTTCCGATCTCTGATCCCCTTCACCTGAAAGACCGGCCATGACCATCCGCAAGACCCTGCTGTCCTCTGTCGCTGTTCTCGGAATGCTTCTGGGCGCCGGCGCCGCCTCCGCCCAGCAGGCCTCCGCCGGCGGCAACGTCCAGACCATCACCGCCGACGCCCGCAGCAGCCTGTCGGCCGGGTTGAATGACGCCGGCGTCGCGACCCTGGGCATGACCCTGGAGCACACCCTGGGCAAGCCGGACGGCTTCGTCGACCCGGACATCGGCTTCTCGCCGCCGACCAGCCAGGCCGAGGGCCAGGCGCTGATGGCGCGGGCGCGCGGCAACCCCAACTTCAGCGTCCTGGGCATGGCCAACACCGACATGGCGATGTCGCACGGCAAGCTGTTCGTCGGAAATTTCAACGGCTTCAACGCCTATGACGTGACGACCGGCGGCGCGCCGCAGCTGGTCATGTCCGTGGTCTGCCCCGGCGGTCAGGGCGACGTCTCGGTGCACGGCAACCTGCTGTTCATGTCGGTCGAGGAGGGCCGCGGCCAGCTGGACTGCGGCACGGCGACGTCGACGGACGAGGTCAGCGCGACCCGCTTCCGCGGCGTCCGCATCTTCGACATCAGCGACCTGAACGCCCCGCGCCAGATCGCGGCCATCCAGACCTGCCGCGGCTCGCACACCCACACCCTGGTCCCGCACCCGACTGACGACAACGTCCTGTATGTCTACGGCCAGGGCACCTCGAACGTGCGCAAGACCGAAGAACTGTCGATCTGCACCGACGGCCAGCCGGACTCGAACCCCGAGACCGCCCTGTTCTCCATCGATGTGATCAAGGTCGACCTGTCGCATCCGCAGGACGCGGCCATCGTCAACCGACCGCGGATCTTCGCCGACGCCACGACCGGGCGCGTCGCGGGCCTGTGGCGCGGCGGCCGGGCGGGCATCGCCAGCCAGAACACCGCCCAGACCAACCAGTGCCACGACATCACCGTCTTCCCGGAGATCGGCCTGGCCGGCGGCGCCTGCAGCGGCAACGGCATCCTGCTGGACATCTCGGATCCCGAGCATCCCGCCCGCGTCTCGGACATCTTCGATCCGGACATGGCCTACTGGCATTCCGCGACCTTCAACAACGCCGGCACCTCGGTCGTCTTCACCGACGAGTGGGGCGGCGGGATCGGCGCGCGCTGCCGGGCCGAGGACCCCGCGACCTGGGGCGCCAACATGGTCGCGACGATCGAAAACCGCACCCTCACCGGCCGCAGCTTCCACAAGCTGCCGTCGGCCCAGGGCGCGACCGAGAACTGCGTCGCCCACAACGGCAACATCATCCCGGTCCCCGGCCGCGATCTGATGGTGCAGTCCTGGTACCAGGGCGGGGTCTCGATCATGGACTTCAGCGACCCGGCCAAGCCGGTCGAGATCGCCTATTTCGACCGTGGCCCGATCAATGCCGAGCGCCTGTATGTCGGCGGTTCGTGGTCGGCCTACTGGCTGAACGGCCGCATCTATTCGAGCGAGATCGCCCGTGGCCTCGACGTGCTGCGCCTGACGCCGACCGACCAGCTCTCCGCCGCCGAGATCGCCGCGGCCGAAGCCATCATGAGCGAGGAGATCAACCCGCAACTCCAGACCCGCGTCAGCTGGTCGGACACGCCGGATGTGGCCCAGTCCTATCTGGACCAGCTGGCCCGCGGGACCGCCCTTGAAGCCGCCGTCGCCACCCAGGCCGGCGCGGTTGTCACCGGCTGGCGCGGCGGACGGGTCGACAAACGCGCGGCCGGCCGTCTGGTCACGGCCCTGCGCTCGGCCGCCGAAAAGGCCCAGCCGGTCGACCAGCGCCGCATCAACGCCCTGGCGGACCTGTTCGGCCGCATCTCGGCCTGATTGAAAATCGGGGCGGCCGGTCCGGACCGGCCGCCCCGATCCTTCTCCTGCGTCAACATCCGTTCCTGCTAGTCTCGGGCAAAACAGACAGGCCGGACCTGAAGGGACGAGACGCATGAGTGACGCCAACCACCGCCTGATGACCCGCAAGGCGGACCTCGGGGACACCCTCAGGGCCGCGATCCCCGCCGGTGAGGCGCTGGCCGAGGGCGAGGTCCTGCTGGCGCTGGACCGCTTCTCCCTGACCACCAACAACATCACCTACGCCGCCTACGGCGACGCCATCGGCTACTGGAAGGTGTTTCCGACCGGAGAACCCGACTACGGCCTGATGCCCGTCTGGGGCTTTGCCGATGTCACGGCCTCCCGCGCCGGGGGCGTCACAGAGGGCGCCCGCGTGTTCGGCTATTTCCCGATGGCGGATACGCTGCGGGTCCAGGCCGACAAGGTGTCCCGCGGCGGCTTCGCCGACGCCTCACCCTGGCGCAAGGCCGTGCCGGACATCTACAACCGCTATGTCCTGTGCGCCGCCGACCGGCACTACGATCCGGCGCTGGAGAACAGCGAGGCGATCTTCCGTCCCCTGTTCGTCACCTCCTACACCGCGGTCGACTTCCTGCGGGATGCGGCCTTCTTCGGTGCGAAGCGGATCGTGGTGTCCAGCGCCTCCTCCAAGACCGCCTACGGCGCCGCCTGGTGTCTGGAGCAGGACGATCTGGAGGTCGTGGCCCTGACCGGCGCCCGGAACCGCGCCTTCGTCGAGGGCCTCGGCTGTTATGACGCCGTTCTGGACTATGACGCCCTGGAGACGACGGCTGCGGACGTCCCGACCCTGTACCTCGACCTCGCGGGCGATGCGGCGCTGCGCCGGCGGGTGCATGCCCATTTCGGGGACCAACTGGTCTATGACTGCCTGGTCGGATCGACGCAGAGCGACGGCTTCACCGCCGACGACCCCGGGCTGGTCGGCCCCCGACCGATCTTCTTCTTCGCCGCGACCTGTCTGGACCAGCACCGCGAACGCGGCACGCTGCACGCCTTCTACGAGCGTTTCCTGACGGACCAGAAGACCTTCTTCCGACGGGTGATCGACCCGGCCTCGCCGTGGATCCGGATTGTCGAGCATTCGGGCCTCGGGGCGGCCGCGACCGTGGTGCGCGCCCTGGCCGACGGCGTCTCGGACCCGGCGGAGGGCGCGATCGTCCGGATCGTCCGCGAGGGCTAGCCCGCCCGCTTCGGCGGCCGGGGGAAGAAGCGACTGGTGCGCGCGGCGTAGGCGGCGAAGGCGTCCGGCCGGGTCTGCTTCATGTGCGCCTCAAGCGGCGGCACGCCGGAGACGTGGTTCAGCAGCCAGTAGATGTAGACCGGCGCGGTCAGGGCCAGCCAGCCCCAGGGCCACTGGCCGCCCAGTTCGATGGCCATCACCGGCCACGCGCACCAGCCCAGCCATTCGAAGAAATAGTTCGGATGGCGGGACCAGGACCAGAGGCCCACGTCGCAGACCTTGCCCCGGTTGGCGGGGTCCGCCTTGAACTGCGCCAGCTGCCGATCGGCGGTCGCCTCACCCCAGAGGGCCGCCAGCATGATCACCACACCGACCATGTCGGTCAGGGTCGGCCCCGGCGCCGGATTGCGCGCGGCGACCAGCAGGCTGACGACCAGAAGCGCGCCCGCGCCCGCCTGCAGCATGAGGAAGCCGAACAGCATGGGCTGGGCCCGGTCGCCCCACGCGCGCTTCAGCCCCTCGTAGCGCTCGTCTGGCGCCCCCTTGATGGCCCGTTCCAGCAGATGGCCGCCCAGGCGCAGACTCCACAGGGCGATCAGCCCTGCCACAGCGCCCTGCCGGAACTGGAGTTCTCCGTCTCCCAGCGGCCACAGCGCCACCAGCAGACCGGCCGCGCCGACGCCGAAGGTCCAGAGCGTGTCGACCCAGGCCCCCTGCCCGGTCCGCCACTGGACGAACCAGGCCAGCGACATCACCACGATCAGCAGGAGCAGGGACGCGCCCCAAAGAAGGAGTTCAGGCATCTACAACCGGACAAAGGGCTGGATCAGGCGACCGAACCAGCCATCAAGGACGATCTGGCCGTCAAGCGCGGCCACACACAGACAGGGCTCGTCCGAGATCACACGCGGCTGATGAAGGGTCTCCTCATCCGCCTCCTCGAAGTCACCGGGAAAATAGGCCTGATTCTCCGTGGCATAGGCGCCTGAAATAACGCAGGTCAGTTCGACGCCGCCGTGGGTGTGCTTCGGCGTCGCCTGTCCCGGCGCGATGCGCAGCAGGATCACCCGCGTGTCGCCGTCCCGCGGCGCAAGGACGTCGCGGACCTCGACGCCCGGCCCCAGGGTGCGCCAGCGCCCCAGAGGATAGCGACGCAGGGGTTCCGGCAATTCAGGCATATCGTTCAGCGGCGGCTCGGCGACCACCTCGCCGGTGTCGGCGCCCACACGGGCCAGGGCGCGGGCGAGCGCGTCGGGCTGCAACGGGCTGGGCTCGACCTCCTCAAGGAGGACACCGCCGACTCCCTGCAGGCGACGCACCCAGGCGTCGGCCTCGGGCCGCAGGGCCAGACAGGCGGAGACGACGACCGCCTCGGGCGGGCTCAATTTGCCGGCGGCGTAGGCCAGCAGGCGTTCCTCGGACGGGGACGGACGCGCACTCATCGGCCGCCCTCCTGCTCAAGCATGACGCGAAGTTTCAGCATGGCCTTTCTGATTCTGGATTTGACGGTGCCCAGCGGCAGGCTGAGGCGTTCCGAAATGGCGGAATGGGGTTGGTCGAGGAAGAAGGCCAGGTGGACGACCTGGGCCTGCTCCGGGGTCAGCGCGGCCATCGCCGTGCGCACCCGGTGGGCGTCCTGTCGCTCGGTCAGCAGTTCGTCCGGGCGCTCGGGATCGGGGGGCGGCGGCGTCAGTTCGACCGCCGGAACACGGGCGTCCTTGCGCAGGGCGTCCAGCCGGCGGTTGCGGGCGATGGTGAAAATCCAGGTCGAGGCCCGGGCGACGCGGGGATCAAACAGGTCGGCCTTGCGCCAGACCGTCAGCATGGCGTCCTGGGCGAACTCCTCGGCCGCGGCGTCCGCGGCGCCGCCCCGGATGAGCCAGGACTTCAGCCGCGGCGCAAAATGCTCGAACAGGCGCGCGAAGGCCTCGCGGTCGCGCGTCTGCGCCACCGCCACGATCAGGCGGTCGAAATCCGCCCCGCCGTCAGCCACGCGGGCCGCGCGGACGGGTCGAACGCTCGAGGTCAGGACTGAGCCGTGCATGGATCATCATACGTGTTGTGCCCCCGTATGGATCACCCGTCATCCGGAATGCGTTCCATGACGTAACAAGGACACCGGGCCCGCGGGCCGTCCTGCCTGAGACCATGTCCTTGACCGCTACCGCCTTCGCCCCCCCGAACCGCCGCCTTCGCATCGCCGTCATCGGCTCCGGCGTCTCGGCCCTGTCCTGCGCCTGGCTGCTCAACACCCGCCATGAGGTGACGCTGTACGAGCGCGAGGGACGCCTGGGCGGACATTCAAACACCGTGAACGCGCGTTTGCCGGAGGGCGACGTGGCCGTCGACACGGGCTTCATCGTCTTCAACGGCGCCACCTATCCCAACCTCTGCGCCCTGCTGGATCACCTGAAGGTGCCGACGCGTGAGACGGACATGTCCTTCGCCGTGTCGCTGGAACAGGGCCGGTTCGAATACGCCGCTCCCGCCCTGTTCGCCCAGCGCCGCAACATCTTCCGGCCGCGCTTCTGGAAGATGCTGGCGGAACTGGTGCGGTTCTATCGCCGGGCGCCGGGCGACATCGCCGCCATGGCCGATCCCAATCTCAGCCTGGGCGACTACCTCAAATCGCGGAATTTCGGCGCGGCCTTCAAGGACGACCACCTGCTGCCGATGGCCGCCGCCATCTGGTCGTCCCCGGCCCAGACCCTGAACGACTATCCCGCCGAGGCCTTCGTCCGCTTCTGCAGCAACCACGGTCTGCTCCAGTTCCTGAACCGGCCGATGTGGCGGACCATCGTCGGAGGCAGCCGGGTCTATGTCGAGAAGCTGGCGCAGGCGCTGGGCGATGCGGTCCGGCTGAGCCGCGAGGTCGTCTCCGTCCGCCGGGTCGCCGACGGGGTGATCGTCCGGGACGCCCGGGGGGAGGAGCAGAAGTTCGATCACGTCGTCATCGGCGCCCACGCCGATCAGGCCCTGGCGATGCTGGCCGAGCCGACGGCCGAGGAGCAGCGTCTGCTGGGGGCCTTCCGCTACAGCCGCAACCTGACCATTCTCCACTCGGACCCCGGCCTGATGCCCCGCCGCCGCCGGGCCTGGGCGAGCTGGAACTATATGGGCACCGACAATGGCCTGTGCGTCAGCTACTGGATGAACAAGCTGCAGGGCCTGCCCGGCACGGACCTGTTCGTCACCCTGAATCCGCCGCGCCCGCCCCGGCCCGAGACCCTCCTGCGCACGGAGATGTACGAGCATCCGATCTTCGACAACGCCGCGGTGGCCGCGCAGAAGGCGTTGTGGAGCCTGCAGGGTCAGGGCGGGGTCTGGTATTGCGGCGCCCATTTCGGCTCGGGCTTCCACGAGGACGGCCTGCAGTCCGGGCTGGCGGTCGCAGAGCAGCTGGGCGGCGTGCGGCGGCCGTGGGAGGTCGTGGACGAGAGCGGCCGAATCCATCTGACGCCGGTGCGCGAACCGGAGCGGCTGAGCGCATGACCGCCGCCGGCAGCCTGTATCGCGGCGCGGTGATGCATCGACGGGCCCGCCCGCGCGTGCACGCCTTCCGCTACCGGCTGTTCTGGATCCTGCTGGATCTCGACCGGCTGGACGAGGCGGCCCGCCCGACCCGGCTGTTCTCGATCGGCCGGTTCAACCTGTTGTCGTTCCAGCCCCGCGACCACGGCGACGGCTCGGCGGTCGCCCTTCGCGATCAGGCCAGGGCGAAGCTTGAAGCGGCCGGGATCGCGGATGCGGACGGTCCGATCCGTCTGCTCACCCTGCCCCGGGTCCTCGGCTTCGTCTTCAACCCGATCAGCGTCTACTACGCCGGCCGGGCGGACGGCGGGCTGGCCGGGGTCATCTACGAGGTCACCAGCACCTTCGGCGAGCGTCGCGCCTATGTGCTTCGGGCGGACGGCGGCGCGCTGTTCCGGCACGGATGCGAGAAGACCCTTCATGTCTCGCCCTTCCTGACCATGGACATGACCTACGCCTTCAGGGGCAAGGCGCCCGACGACCTGATGCAGCTCACTATCGACGGCCATGACGCGGACGGACTTGTGATCGCCACCGCGATGCAGGGCGAGCGCCGGCCGCTGAGGGACCGCGAAATCCTGAAGGCCGCCCTGGCCCTGCCCCTCGAGACCCTGAAGGTGGTCGCGGCCATCCACTGGGAGGCCCTGCGCCTGTGGCTCAAGGGCGTGCCGCCGGCGCCCGATCCGAAGAAGGCGTCAGCCGGCGGCGGAACAACCGTTCCGGCCGAGTGAACCGTCGAGGTTCAGGGTGGCGTCGGCGTTCTCGGTAACGCCCAGACTGCAGATCCTGACGCCGTGGTCGGCCTCGAGGGCGGCCAGCCAGACGAAGGTCTCCCGTCCCGGCGCCTGGGACATCTGGATGCCCAGCCCGCCGCCGGGCGCCATGGTGGTGACGACGGCCAGCCCCGCCGTCCCGGCGGTGCGACGGACCAGCGGCTCCAGCCCCTCGGCGTTCGCCGGCGCCGGCGTCGACGGCGATGCGACGTGAGCGAGACCCGAGCGCACCTCCACCAGCGTCGCCTCCGCCTCCAGTCGCCGGTCCGCGGCCGCGACCTGCCAGGCCTGCACCGGGCGGACGACCGCCAGCCACGCCAGAACCCCTGCGATCAGGACGAGCATCACCGCCAGCAGCCGCCGCTCCCGGACGGTGCGGCCGTGCCACCAGCCGAGGACGCGAGACAGGAGGACGTTCATCGGGCGGCTCCGATCGTGATGTCGCTGACCACGCGGCCGGCGTTGTCCTCGGTCCCGGTCTCGGTGACCGTCAGCCCGGCGGCGCGCATGGCGCTGTCGATGCGCTGCACATCGCTGTAATCGGGATGGGTGACGGCGGCCTTCATCCCGTTCTCCGGATCGACCACAAGCATGTCGAGCTCGGCGTCCGGCACCCCCTCGACGGTGGTGAACAGGGCGGCGGCGGCGGACATGACGCCCCCCGGCGGCGGGGCGGCCCGCACCCGCCCGCGCAGGGCGGCCACGGGGTCCGGCGTCCGCGCCAGCTCGGCATCGGCCCGGGCGATCTCGCCCAGCGCCTGGTCTCCCG
>NZ_JBLYQK010000025.1:0-34661 GCF_048799765.1 Brevundimonas sediminis | reverse complement strand
GAGACGACCGCCCCCGTCGAGGCCGTCCAGGCGGTCGTCGAAGCCGTCGAGGCGGACGCCCCTCCCGCCCGTGAGCCCCGCCGGGGTCGCGGGAAGGGCGGCGAGCGCAAGACGGCCGCCACGCCCGAGGCGCCGCGCGCGGGCAACGGCCGTCCGTTCGGCGACGCCGACGTCCCGGCCTTCCTCCGTCGCCCGATCCCGGCCCGCGGCTGAGCTTTTCGGCGCGAGTCCGGCCAGACTTAACCTCGCGTTACCTATCCTCCCCTAGCGTGTCGCCCGCGTCGCCCGACAGAGGCGATACGCAGGGGGAAGAATTCCGCATGGCCTCATCCGTCGAGACCACAGTCCGGGGACCGGACGCCTACAGCCTGTCCCGTCGTGTGATCGACGAAATGGAAGCGGCCGGCGTCTGGCCGACGCCGCTCAATTTTGAACTCTGGCTCCACTATCTCGGCGACCCGGAAAGCGCGCTCGGTCGCGAGATCCAGCGCCTTCTGTCGACCAAGGAGCCCTTCACCGAGGCGACCGCCGACATGCTGGCCGCCGAGTACCTCCCGCGCGGGCGCCTGACCGAGGAGATCCGCGACGCCGGCCTGGTGCTGGACCGCGAGCTGTCCAGCGTGGCCGAGGCCATCTCGCGCGCCCACAAGTCCCAGTCCGCCTATGGCCAGACCCTGGACAAGGCCGCGACCAGCATCGAGACCGCCGGTGACGGCGCCGCCCTCAAATCCATCGTCGGCAACCTGACCACGGCGACCCGCCGGGTCCAGCGCGAGAACGAGACGCTCGAGAAGCGCCTCGACGCCTCCACCCGCGAGGTCTCCCGCCTGCGCGAGCACCTCGAGCAGGTGCGGCGCGACGCCATGACCGACGCTCTTACCAATCTGGCCAATCGCAAGGCCTTCGACGAGCACCTGGCCGCCGCCTGCGAACAGGCCGGCGAAGGCCAGACGCCGATCCTGGCGGTTCTGGACGTCGACCATTTCAAGCGCTTCAACGACACCTGGGGTCATCAGACCGGCGATCAGGTCCTGCGCTACGTCGCCAGCGTCATCGGCCGCTTCGGCGCCCCGCCCCGCGTCGCCGCCCGCTACGGCGGAGAGGAGTTCGCCATCATCTTCCCGCAGGAAGACAGCCGGCAGGTCGCCACGGCGCTGGAGGCCATCCGCAAGGAAATCGGCTCCCGCTCCCTGCGGCGGCGGTCGACCAATGACGATCTGGGCGCCGTGACGGTCTCGGCCGGTTTCGCCGTTCGTCGTCCCGGCGAGAGCGCGTCCGCCCTCCTCGAACGCGCCGACGCGGCCCTGTATGCGTCCAAGCGCGCGGGCCGGAACCGGGTGACAGCCTCCGAGTCGCTCGAGCAGGCCGCCGCCTGATCCGCCCCCGTCCGGCGGTTGGCGCCGGGCCAATTCGTGGCACAGTCCGCTGATGCGCAGCTTCGCCTTCGCGATCGCCTACTGGTCGCTGTCCATCCTCTACACCCTCGCCGCCTGCGTCGCGGCGCTGGCGCCCGGGCGCAAGGCGACCGGCTGGATCATCCGCCGCTACGTCCGGCGCATGGTCCAGGCCATGCGGGTGCTGGCGGGCATCCATATCCGGTACCGGGGCGAGGATCGCCTGCCGCAGGGCGCCTTCATCATTGCGTCCAAGCACCAGAGCTGGGGCGACGGCTTCGCCACCTACGACCGCTTCCAGGATCTGGCCTTCGTCACCGGCGACCATCTGGAGAAGTTTCCGCTGCTGGGCACGGTCCTGCGCAAGCTGGGCGCCATCGTGGTGAACAACTGCGGCGGCCGCGCCGCCCGCGAGGCCCTGAAACACCGCGCCGCCGACGCCCACGCCGAGGGCCGCAGGATCCTCATCTACCCCGAGGGCAATCTGGCCAAGGTCGGCGAGAAGTTCCGCTACCGCTCGGGCGTCTGGCACATGTACCGCGACTTCGACATGCCGGTCGTGCCCGTCGCCACCAACCTGGGCCTCTTCTGGCCGCAGGAGGCGTTCGAGAAGCACCCGGGCACGGCCACGCTGGAGTTCCTCGACCCCATCCCCGTCGGCCTGCCCAAGGACGAGTTCCTGGCCCGGCTGGAGGCCGCCGTCGAGGGCCGCACCGCCCAACTGATCGCCGAGGCCACGGGCGCGCCGGTCACGCCCGCCGTTCAGGTGCCGACGCCGGATGAGGTGCGGAAAGCGCAATGCGCAGGGATTAGGGACTAGGGATTAGGGATTAGAGATCAGACGGTTAGAGGGTCACCCCGGCAGCTGACGCGCGCCGAAACAACCTAATCCCTGATCCCTGGTCCCTAATCCCTCGCCGCCTAGGCAGCCGGAATCACCGCCCCGTCGTATTTCCGCGCGATGAAGTCCTTCACCGCCTGGCTGCGCAGGGCCCGGGCCAGGGCCTGCACCCGCGCGTCGTTCTGGCTCTCCGGGCGCGACACCAGATAGTTGATGTAGGGGCTGTTCGCCCCTTCCAGCGACAGTGCGTCGGTGCGCGGCTTGAGTCCGGCGTCGAGCGCATAGTTGGTGTTGATCACCGCCGCATCCACCTGGGGCAGGATGCGCGGGATGGTCGCCGCCTCGACTTCCCGGAACTGGAAATCCTTCGGGTTGCTGATGATGTCCCCCACGGTCTGCAGCGGATTCTCGCCGTCGCGCAGACGGATCAGACCCGCCGATTGCAGCAGCAGCAGCGAGCGCCCGGTGTTCGAGGCGTCGTTCGGCAGCACGATCTGCGCGCCGTTGGGCAGGGCCGCCAACGCGTTGTGCTTCCTCGAATACAGACCCAGCGGCTCGACGTGAACGCCGGCGACCGTCACCAGATTGGTCCCGCGCGCGGCGTTGAACTCGTCCAGATAGGGCTTGGTCTGGAAGTAGTTCACATCCAGCCGGCTCTCGGCCAGCTGGACGTTCGGCTGGACGTAGTCGTTGAACACCTTGATCTCGATCGGCACGCCCTCGGCGGCGAGGATCGGCTTCACGATCTCAAGGATTTCCGCGTGCGGCACGGCGGTCGCGCCGACGATCAGGGCGTCGCCCTCCCCGGCCTTCTCGCCGCCCGCGCCACAGGCAGCGAGCGTCAGGACGGCGGCGGCGGAGAGCAGAAGCGAACGACGGATCATGGCTTGAGCCTTTCAGGGGCGGTCAGCGGTGGGAGACGGCGGTGACCAGACGGTCGCCGATCATCTGAAGGATTTGCACCAGCACCAGCAGCAGGACGACGGTCACCACCATGACGTCCGTCTGGAAGCGCTGATAGCCGAAACGCACGGCCAGGTCGCCCAGACCACCGGCCCCGACCACGCCCGCCATGGCCGTATAGCTGACCAGCGCAATCGCGGTGACGGTGGCCCCGGCGATGACGCCCGGCAGGGCTTCCGGCAGCAGGGCGCGGGTGACGATCTGGAAGGTCGAGCCGCCCATGGCCTGCGTCGCCTCGACCACGCCCTTGTCCACCTCGCGCAGGGCCGTCTCGACCAGACGGGCATAGAAGGGCGCCGCCCCGACGACCAGCGGCGGAATGGCCCCGGCCACGCCCAGCGAGGTCCCGACCAGCAGCACCGTCACCGGCAACATGACGATCAGAAGGATGATGAAGGGCACCGAGCGCAGCACGTTCACCACGAGCGACAGCACCGCGTTCAGCACCGGATTGGCGGCCAGCCGCCCCTTGCCCGACAGATACAGCAGCACGCCCAGCGGCACGCCCAGCACCACCGTCAACGCCAGCGATCCGCCCAGCATCAGCAGGGTGTCGATGGTCGCCCGGCCGATCTCGGTCCAGTCCACATTCTCGAACATCAGGCGGCCTCCACCCTGACGCCACGGTCGGTCAGTTGCGCCATCGCCGCCCCGGCGTCGCCGCCGGTGAAGGCCACGACCAGCTGGCCATAGGGCTCGCCCCGGATGCGGCTGATGCGGCCCGACAGGATCGAATAGTCCACGCCCACCGACCGCGCGACGCGGCTCAACTCGGGCTCATAGGTCGAGGCGCCGCGGAAGGTCAGCTTCGCCAGTCTGGCCCCGGCGGGCACGACGGAGGCGTCGAACGCCTCCTCGCCCTCGGCCAGCATGGCCTGCGTCACCGGATGCTGCGGATGCAGGAAGACGTCCGCCGTCGCGCCCTGCTCGACGATTCGACCGTCCTTCAGCACGGCCACGCGATCACAGACCCGGCGCACCACCTCCATCTGGTGGGTGATCAGCACGATGGTCAGGCCCAGCTCGCGGTTCAGCTGATCCAGCAGGGTCAGGATGTCCTCGGTCGTCTCCGGGTCCAGCGCACTCGTCGCCTCGTCGCACAGCAGGACCGAAGGCCCGCAGGCCAACGCCCGGGCGATGCCCACCCGCTGCTTCTGCCCGCCCGACAATTGGGCCGGATGCTTGTTCGCATGCTCCGACAGGCCCAGTCGCGCCAGCAGCTCGCCCACCCGGGCCTTCACCTCGGCCTCGGGCCGTCCTTCCAGACGCAGCGGGAAGGCCACGTTGTCGAAGATGGTCTTGGCGTTCAGCAGGTTGAAATGCTGGAAGATCATGCCGATCCGGCGGCGCGCGGCGCGCAGCTCGGCCGGGTTCAGGGCGGTGATCTCCTGCCCGTCCACGAACACCTTGCCCGCGTCCGGCGTCTCCAGCCGGTTGATGGTCCGGATCAGGGTCGACTTGCCGGCGCCCGAGCGACCGACCACGCCGAACACCTCGCCCCGGGCGATCTCCAGATCGGCGCCGTCCAGCGCCACGCGCTCGCCCGCCGCGCTGCGATAGCGACGGGTCACCCCCTCAAGGCGGATCATGTCAGTCGGCCTTCAGAGGGGTGATGGTGACGCTCTCGCCACAGCCACAGGCGTCCGTCTGGTTCGGATTCCGGAACACGAATTTCGACGCCAGCTTCGTCGTCTCGAAATCGATCTCCGACCCGATCAGATACAGCACCGCCTTGCCGTCGATCACGACCGTCGCGCCCTTGTCGGTCACCACCTCGTCCAGCGGACCCACCTCCTCGGCGAAGCCGAAGGTGTATTCCTGCCCGGCGCAGCCGCCGTTCTTGATGCCCACGCGCAGACCCTTCACCGGCTTGTCGGCGGTCAGCTCGATCACGCGCGCGGCGGCGGCGTCCGTCAGGGTGACGATCGCGGGACGCGGGCGGCGCGGGCGGGGCGTGGCTTGCAGTTCGCTCATCCCGGGCCTCAGAACATATTGAGCGCGAGCTTGGCCTCGTCGCTCATCTTGGAGGGATCCCACGGCGGGTCGAACACGATCTCGGCGCGGGCCGAACGGATGCCCTCGACCTTCATCACCGCCTGCTCGACCCAGATCGGCATTTCGCCGGCCACCGGACAGCCCGGCGCGGTCAGGGTCATCTCGACCTGCACGTCGCGCTCGTCCGACAGATCGACCTTGTAGATCAGGCCCAGCTCATAGATGTCGACCGGGATTTCCGGGTCGAACACCGTCTTCAGCGCCTCGATGATGCCGTCGGTCAGGTGATCCAGCTCCTGCTGGCTGATCTTGCCCGAGGCCACGGCGGCGGCGCGGCCGCCATCGTCTTCCGCGACGGTCGGGGCTTCAGCAGGGGTCGTCTGGTCGGTCATGCAAAGAACTCACGCGCCTTGATCAGGGCGTCGGCGAAGGCGTCGGCGTCCTCAAGGGTGTTATATAGGGCGAAGCTGGCCCGGGCGCTCGACGTCAGGCCAAATCGTCTGGCCAGCGGCTCGGCGCAGTGCAGACCGGCCCGCACGGCGACGCCGTAGCGGTCCATCACCTGCGCGATGTCATGGGCGTGCGCGCCCTCGACGGTGAAGGTCAGGATGGCCCCCTTCCCTTCCGCCTCGCCGATCACCTTCAGCCAGTTCACGCCCTCCAGCCGCGCCCGGGCGTGGGCGTACAGCGCCCGCTCGTGCGCATCGACGGCCGCCTTGTCGTACTGGCCCAGCCACTCGATGGCCGCCCCCAGTCCGATGGCCTCCAGGATCGGCGGCGTGCCCGCCTCGAACCGGTGCGGCGGCTTCGCGTAGGTCACGCGCTCCATCTCGACCGTCTCGATCATCTCGCCCCCGCCCTGGTAGGGCGGCAGGGCGTCCAGCGCGGCGGTCGTGCCGTACAGCGCCCCGATGCCGGTCGGGCCGTACAGCTTGTGCCCGGTGAAGGCGTAGAAGTCGCAGCCGATGGCCTGCACGTCCGGCAGGCCGTGCACCGCCCCCTGGCAGCCGTCGATCAGCACCCGCGCGCCCACGGCGTGGGCCATCCGCGTGATCTCGGCCACAGGATTGATGGTGCCCAGCACGTTCGACATGTGGGTCACCGCGACGATCTTCGTCTTCGGCCCCAGCAGGTCAGCGTAGGCCGCCATGTCCAGCGACCCGTCGTCCAGCAGCGGGATCCACTTCAACACCGCCCCGCGCCGCTCGCGCAGCAGGTGCCAGGGCACGATGTTGGAGTGGTGCTCCATCTGGCTGACGATGATCTCGTCGCCCGGCTGGATGGACTGGCCCAGGCTGGAGGCCACCAGATTGATCGCCTCGGTCCCGCCCTTGGTCCAGACGATGTTATCCGGCCCCTCGGCGTTCAGGAACCGCGCCACGCTCTCGCGCGCCGCCTCGAAGGCCTCGGTCGTCTCATTGGCCAGGGTGTGCAGGCCGCGATGGACGTTGGCGTAGCTCCCCTCCATCGCCGCCGTCAGGGCGTCGATCACCGCCCGCGGCTTCTGCGCCGAGGCGGCCGAGTCCAGATAGACCAGCGGCTTGCCGTTCACCGTCCGCGACAGGATCGGGAACTGGGCACGGGCGGCGTAGGGATCAAAGCGGGTCACAGACGCTCCGTCAGCCATGCCCTCGCCACCTCTCTCGCGCCCTCGTGCGCGATGCGGTCCACGACCTCGATCAGGAAGGCCTCGACCAGCAGGGCGCGGGCCTCATCGGCCGGGATGCCGCGCTGCTGCATGTAGAACAGGGCCGCCTCGTCCAGATTGCCGACGGTGTTCCCGTGCGCGCACTGGACGTCGTCGGCGTAGATGATCAGCTCCGGCTTGGCGTCGATCTCGCCGCGCTCGCCGAGGATCAGGGCATGGTGCTGCATACGGGCGTCGGTGCCGTCGGCGCCGCGCTCGACGATGATCTTGCCCTGGAAGACGCCGCGCGCCGTGTCGCGCACCACGCCCTTGGTCATCTGGCTGGTCAGGCCGTCGGCCGCCACGTGATCCACCACCGTGGTCAGGTCCGCGTGCCGCTCGCCCGACAGGGCGTAGGCGCCGTCCAGTCGCACATCGGCGCCCTTCGCCGCATGCCGCAGCAGGGTCTCGAAACGCTGCAGCTTCGCCCCCGTGGTCAGCACGGTCTGGCGATAGACCCCGCCCGGCTCGACCCGCACCTCGGCGCGGGTGATCGAGATCGCGTCCGCCGGCTCGTTGACCAGCACCACCCGGATCACCTCGGCCCCGCGCGCCACATCCAGCTCCAGCCGGTTGTGCGCCACATAGGCCGAACCCTTGCCCTCATGCGTCTCCAGCAGCAGCAGCTTCGCCCCGGCGCGGGTCGACAGGCGCGCCGTCGCGGCGTGGCCCGTGCCCTCGGCCTTCGAGATGAAGCGCAGGCGCACGGTCTTCGCCCCCGCCACATCCAGGACGCTGTCCTCGACCGCCCGGCCGTTGACGAAGACCATGGCCGCGCCGCCCAGGCTCTCGAACGGTCCGCCGCCGACCACCGGCACGGACGCCGGCGGCGACGGCGCGGGCGCCTCGCGCAGGACTTTCCGAAGGTCCGAGTATTTCCACGCCTCCACCCGCCGCGACGGGAAGCTGGACGCGTCCTTCAGATCAATGAGCGGAAGCGCGTTCACGCCGCCCCCTCGAGTTCAGGCGCCACGTACTTGTCATAGCCCTCGGCCTCGAGCTGCAGGGCCAGCTCCGGGCCGCCCGAGGCGACGATGCGGCCGGCGGCCAGCACGTGCACCCGGTCGGGTTTGATGTAGTCCAGCAGACGCTGGTAGTGGGTGATCACCAGCATCGACCGCTCCGGCGACCGCAGGGCGTTCACGCCTTCCGACACGATGCGCAGGGCGTCGATGTCCAGACCCGAGTCCGTCTCGTCCAGGATCAGCAGCGACGGCTCCAGCAGGGCCATCTGCAGGATTTCCATCCGCTTCTTCTCGCCGCCCGAGAAGCCGACGTTCAACGGACGCTTCAGCATCTCGAAGTCCATCTTCAGCGCCGCCGACGCCGCCCGCACCAGCTTCAGGAAGGCGGGGGCCGAGACCTCCTCCTCGCCACGCGCGCGCTTCTGGGCGTTCAGGGCGGTGCGGATGAAGGTCATCGCCGGCACGCCGGGGATCTCCAGCGGATACTGGAACGACAGGAAGACGCCCCTGGCCGCGCGCTCCGCCGGATCGAGCTCCAGCAGGTCGGCGCCGTTCCACTGGACCGAGCCTTCGGTCGCCTCATAGCCCGGACGGCCCGACAGGGCGTAGCCCAGCGTCGACTTGCCCGCCCCGTTCGGCCCCATGACGGCGTGCACCTCGCCCGCCGGCACTTCGAGCGTCAGCCCCTTGAGGATCGGCTTCTCGCCGACGGTGACGTGGAGGTTGGAGATGGAGAGCATTTTCTAATCTTCAGTCTTGGTCAGCGGGGCGCAGCGTTGGCATACCGCCGAGAAGCGCGACGAAATCGGCGCAAGGCCACTACGAAGATCATCCAGATCCTCGCTGGCGAACTTGGTGTAATCCCGCTCCGTGTAGGCGCCGGGTACACCTTGGACACGTCCGTCAATCGACGGGCAGCTGGCCCGGTGCAGAACCAGATACTCGGAGGTCGGGCTGCGACGGCTGTTCACAACGAACCCATTCGAGTGCCCGGAAATCCAGCCCAGATACTCATCATCGCTACTATCGAAGCGGATCACCCCACGCTCCCTTCAAGACTGATCGCCACCAGCTTCTGCGCTTCCACCGCGAACTCCATCGGCAGTTCCTGCAGCACGTCGCGGACGAAGCCGTTGACCAGCAGGGCCACCGCCTCCTCCTCCGACAGGCCGCGCTGCTGGGCGTAGAACAGCTGGTCCTCGCTCAGGCGGGTGGTGGTCGCCTCATGCTCCAGCTGGGCCGAGCCGTTGCGGGCCTCGATGTAGGGAATGGTGTGCGAGCCGCAGTCCTTGCCGATCAGCAGGCTGTCGCACTGGGTGAAGTTGCGCACGCCCGTCGCCTTGGGGTGCACCGACACCTGACCGCGATAGGTCGAGTCCGACTTGCCCGCCGAGACCGCCTTGGCGATGATCCGCGACTTCGAATTCTTGCCCAGATGGATCATCTTGGTGCCGGTGTCGGCCTGCTGATGTCCGTTGGTGATAGCGATCGAATAGAACTCGCCCGAGCTCTCCTCGCCCTTCAGGATGCAGGACGGATATTTCCAGGTGACGGCCGAGCCGGTCTCCACCTGGGTCCAGCTGACCTTCGACCGGTCGCCGCGGCAGTCCGCGCGCTTGGTGACGAAGTTGTAGATGCCGCCCTTGCCCTCGGCGTCGCCGGGGTACCAGTTCTGGACGGTCGAGTATTTCACCTCGGCGTCGTCCAGCGCCACGATCTCGACCACCGCCGCATGCAGCTGGTTCTCGTCGCGCATTGGGGCCGTACAGCCTTCCAGATACGAGACGTAGCTGCCCTTGTCGGCGATGATCAGGGTCCGCTCGAACTGGCCGGTCTGGGACGCATTGATCCGGAAATAGGTCGACAGCTCCATCGGGCAGCGCACGCCCGGCGGGATGTAGACGAACGATCCGTCGCTGAAGACCGCGCTGTTCAGCGCCGCGAAATAGTTGTCCGACACCGGCACGACCGAACCCAGATACTGACGCACCAGCTCAGGATGTTCGCGCACGGCCTCGGAAATCGGCATGAAAATGACGCCGACCTTGGCCAGCTCGGCCTTGAAGGTCGTGACCACGCTGACGCTGTCGAACACGGCGTCCACCGCCACCTTCGGCGCGCCCTGCACCCCCGCCAGCACCTCCTGCTCCTTCAGCGGAATGCCCAGCTTGGCGTAGACTTCCAGCAGCTCCGGATCGACCTCGTCGAGGGACTTCGGCCCCTCCTTCTTCACCGGCGCGGCGTAATAATACAGGTCCTGATAGTCGACCGGCTCATACTTCACCGCCGCCCAGGTCGGCTCCTCCATGGCCTGCCAGCGCTCGAAGGCGGCCAGCCGCCATTCCAGCATCCACTCCGGCTCGCCCTTCTTCTCTGAGATGAAGCGCACGATGTCGGCGTTCAGCCCCTTGGGCGCGAACTCCTGCTCGATGTCCGAGGTGAAGCCGTGCGCATACTTCTCCAGCGCGGCGACAGCGTCGACGGTTTCCTGAACGGCGGCCATAACTTACGCGACTTCCTTCGCGCGTTCGCTGACGCGCGTCTTGTGCTTTTCCCACGCCGCGATCCAGGCGTCGGCGAACCGGATCCAGTCCTGTTCGGTGGTGCCCCAGCCGCCCGAGACCCGCACCCCGCCCGTGGCGAGATCGTGCAGCCCCATGGCGCTGATGGCCTTGGACGGCCTGGTCTTGCCCGAGGAGCAGGCGCTGCCCGCCGAGATCATCACGCCCGCCAGATCCAGGGTGATCAGCTGCTGCGGACTGTCCCAGCCCTCGACCGACATGAACAGGGTGTTGGGCAGGCGCTCGACGGTCCCGCCGATGATGGTCGCCCCGGCCGCCTTCACCCGCGCCTCGGCGGCGTCGCGCCAGCTGACGTGGGCCATGGCCTCGTCCAGATCGCGCGCCGCGCAGACCGCCGACACGCCGAAGCCCGTCAGGCCCGGCACATTCTCGGTGCCCGCGCGCAGACCGCGCTCCTGTCCGGCGCCGTGCAGGATGCGCACGGCTTCCCGGCCCGGCTTCAGCACCAACGCGCCGACGCCCTGCGGCCCGCCCAGCTTGTGCGCCGACAGGGTCAGGCTGTCCGCATCCAGCGTGCGCATATCGACCGGGATCTTGCCCGCCGACTGGATGGCGTCGACGTGCAGCCAGCCGCCCGCGGCCCGCACCAGTTTCGCCGCTTCGACGATCGGCTGGATCACGCCGCTTTCGTTGTTCGCATGATGGATGGCGACCACGGCCTTGCCCGGACGCGCCAGCGCCTCGGCCAGCCACGCCAGATCAACCACGCCGTTTCCATCGACCGGCAGCACCTCGACCGGCGCGCCCGAGGCCAGCGCGGCCTCGGCCACGCACGGGTGCTCCGTGGCGCTGACGATCAGCCGCTCGCAGCCGCCCTTCAGCGCGCTGACGATGGCCTGCGCATTGGACTCGGTCCCGCCGGACGAGAAGGTGATGGCGGTCGGATCGGCCCCGACCAACTCGGCCACCTGCGCCCGCGCCGTCTCGATGCGCGCCCGCGCCCGGCGACCGGCGGCGTGCACCGCCGACGGATTGCCGTTGTCGGCCAGGGCCTTCGCCATGGCCTCCTGCACCTCCGGACGCACCAGACCCGAGGCGTTGTAGTCCAGATAGACGCCGCTCATGCCGCCGCCTCCATGCCCGACGCCATCGCCCGGCGCCGCGCGCCGGTCCGGCGCATCACCACATCCTCCAGCGACACCGCCGCCAGATAGGCGTGAATCTCGGCGCCCAGGTCTTCCCACAGGTCGTGGGTGATGCAGCGTTCGCCGCCCAGCATGCAGCCCTTGGGCGTGCCGTGGGCCGCGCAGCGCGTCGCCCGGATCGGCTCGTCCACGGCCAGCACGATATCGGCGACCATGGTCGCCTCGGGGCCCTGCGACAGGCGGTAGCCGCCGCCCGGGCCGCGCACGCTGGACACCAGCCCGCTCTTGCGCAGACGGGCGAACAACTGCTCCAGATAGCTCAGGGAAATCTCCTGCCGGGTGGCGATTTCGGCCAGCGAAACCGCCCGTGTCTGGCCGCCGGCGTCCC
Organism: Brevundimonas sediminis; assembly: GCF_048799765.1. Classification (NCBI taxonomy): domain Bacteria; kingdom Pseudomonadati; phylum Pseudomonadota; class Alphaproteobacteria; order Caulobacterales; family Caulobacteraceae; genus Brevundimonas; species Brevundimonas sediminis. The sequence continues at coordinate 22,761 of NZ_JBLYQK010000025.1, read as the reverse complement.
GTCCGTTCCGGGCCAGATCGGCCATCGCCATCACGGCGTATCGTCCCTTGGTCGACAGACGCATCGCACACCCTCAAAAATCGCGCGCTTTTCGGGGCTCCTGTGCTAGAACCCGCGCCTTCGCAAAGGCGTCGACGCGCGCGGTGGACTTAGAAAGTCCTACTCACGCGGTCAAGTATTACGCAGCTGCGAAAAGACATTTGAACACGGGAATTCGCTCCGCCCATGCCTGAAGTTATCCTGCCCGGCGCCTCTGGCCGTATCGAAGGCCGCTACTCCCCGGGCAAGCGTCCCAATGCGCCGATCGCGCTGATCCTGCACCCGCACCCCAAGGCCGGCGGGCACATGAACAATCCGGTCGCGGTGACCCTGTACCAGCTGTTCGTGAAGCGCGGCTTCGCCACCCTGCGCTACAACAGCCGTGGCGTGGGCAAGTCGCAGGGCGAGTTCGACTCGGGCATCGGTGAACTGGCCGACGCGGCCACCGCCCTGGACTGGCTGCAGGCCAACAACCCCGCCGCCACCCAGACCTGGGTCGCCGGCTACCAGTTCGGCGCCTACATCGGCATGCAGCTGCTGATGCGTCGCCCGGAAACGGACGGCTTCATCTCGGTCTCGCCGCCGTCGAACATGTACGACTTCTCCTTCCTGGCCCCCTGCCCGGCCTCGGGCCTGTTCCTGCACGGCACCGCGGACACCATCGTCCCGCCGGTCGAGGTCGAGCGCGTGGTCAACAAGCTGCGCACCCAGAAGGGCATCGTCATCGACTACGAACTGGAAGAGGGCGCCAGCCACTTCTGGCAGGACCACATGGGCGCGGTCGAAACCCGCGTCGGCGCCTATCTGGACAAGCGCCTGGAAGAGAAGCCGGCGTAAGCAGCAGTCCCCTCTCCCTATGGGGGAGGGTTTCTCGGGCTTACGTCCAATTCTGACGCACCGGCATGCCACACTGCATCCCGGTCTTTGACATCGCGGTCCGTGACGCTCCCCCCGGGTTGAGCATCGGCTGAATGCCCCGCCGCACCGGACAACGCGCCGAGCCCCGTCGCTCGGCTCGCGGCGTCGTGCCCCGAACCGTCCTTCACGGTTGAAACGACCACCTGTCACCCCGCTTCACGGGAAAAAGTGCACGATGTGCACTCCATTTTCCCGGGAGTGCACTTTTTCCCGCCAGACGAGTCAGTGCTCGCCTTCCACCACCGCAACAGCGGTCGACCGGTGGGCCCTCACGCACCACAGCACGCTGACCACCATCATCAGCATGGCCACGATCTCGATAACCGTCGGCCCCCGCCCCTCCCACAGATAGCCGTAGGCGAAGGCGAACAGGGTCTCGAACACGATCATCTGGCCCAGCATGGACAGGGGCAGCAGGCGGCTGGCCTGATTCCAGAAGGCGTTGCCGACGATGGAGGCCAGGATGGCCACTCCCATGCTGGCCGCCGCCAGCCGGGCCCACTGGTCGGCGCTCTGGCCGCTGGCCTCGACCACCGCCGGGACGGCCAGCAGCAGGGCGAAGCCGCCCGTCACCACGCCGGTCAGCAGGGACCAGTCATGGGCGCTGACCTGCGGCAGACGCGCCATCCAGCGGCTGTTGCCGATCGCATAGGCCGACCAGCTGACCAGCGCCGCCAGCGCGCAGCCCAGGCCGATCAGCACCTGCCCGACGTCGCGGCTCAGCGCCTCGCGCGACAGGCTTTCCCAGCCGATCAGCCCCACCGCCAGCGCGGCCAGCAGGATCGGCGGCCCGACCCGGCGCAGGGGCGGCGCGTCCGGGTCCTTCAGGCCCCAGACCGCCACCAGCACCGGCACCATGCCGACGATCAGGGCCGAGGCGGCCACACCGGCGAAATGCACCCCGACCACCAGGAACAGGTAGTAGACGATGTTCCCCGCCAGGCTCAGCCAGGCCAGCGCCCGCCAGGCCTTCCAGTCCAGCAACGGGGCTACCTTCGTCCAGCGCGGCGCCAGCAGGGCCGCCGCCAGCAGGCCATAGGCCAGATAGCGTCCGGCGCTCATCAGCATCGGAGAGGCGTCCGGCGCGAACTTGGGCGCCAGGAAGACCAGCCCCCACAGGGCCCCGGCCCCGAGGCCGCAGCCGACCCCGGCCAGACGTGTGTTCAATCCCGACATGGCCCTGCCCTACCCCGCCGGCTCCGCTTGTCCAACAGCGGACACAACAAAGCCCCGGCGCGCGAACGCCGGGGCTCCGGTTCTTCAGCCGAAAGAGGCTCAGGCGGCCTCGACCGCCTCTTCCGCCGGCACCGTGCGGATCAGGTAGTCGAAGGCCGACAGCGCCGCCTTCGAGCCCTCGCCCATGGCGATGACGATCTGCTTGTACGGCACGGTCGTCGCGTCGCCGGCGGCGAAGATGCCCGGCTGGCTGGTCTCGGCCCGATGGTCGATCTCGATCTCGCCACGCGGCGACAGGGCCACCGCCCCGTGCAGCCACTCGGTGTTGGGCACCAGACCGATCTGGACGAAGACGCCCTCCAGCTCGACATCGTGGCGGGTGTCCGCGTTCCGGTCCTTGTACGACAGGCCCGTCACCTTCTCCCCGTCCCCGTGGACCTCGGTGGTCAGGGCCGAGGTGATGATCTTCACGTTCGGCAGGCTGGCCAGCTTGCGCTGCAGCACCGCATCGGCCCGCAGTTCGCTGTCGAACTCGATCAGGGTCACATGGGCCACCAGACCGGCCAGATCGATCGCCGCCTCGACGCCCGAGTTGCCGCCGCCGATCACCGCCACCCGCTTGCCCTTGAACAGCGGGCCGTCGCAGTGCGGGCAGTAGGCCACGCCGCGGTTCTTGTACTCCTGCTCGCCCGGCACGTTCATCTGCCGCCAGCGGGCGCCGGTCGACAGGATGACGGTGCGCGACTTCAGGCTGGCGCCGTTCTCCAGCACCACCTCGTGAAGCCCGCCCTCGACCTTGGCCGGGATCAGCTTGCGCGCCGTCTGCAGGTTCATGATGTCCACCTCATACTCGCGGACATGCTGCTCCAGATGGGCGGCCAGCTTCGGCCCCTCGGTGTGGGGCACCGAGATGAAGTTCTCGATGGCCATGGTGTCCAGCACCTGGCCGCCGAACCGCTCGGCGGCGATGCCAGTGCGGATGCCCTTGCGGGCCGTATAGATGGCTGCGGCCGCGCCGGCCGGGCCGCCGCCGATGACCAGAACGTCGAACGGGTCCTTGGCCTTCAGCTTCTCGGCCGCCTTGCCCTCGGCGCCCTTGTCGATCTTCGCGACGATCTGCTCCAGCTCCATCCGGCCCTGGCCGAACAGCTCGCCGTTCAGGAAGACGGTCGGCACGGCCATGACCTTGCGCTCGTCGACCTCGTCCTTGAACAGGCCGCCCTCGATGGCGACGTGCTTGATGCGCGGGTTCAGCACGCTCATCAGGTTCAGGGCCTGAACCACATCCGGGCAGTTCTGGCAGGACAGGGAGAAGTAGGTCTCGAAGAGGTAGTCGCCCTCCAGGTCCTTGACCTGCTGGATGACGTCCTGCGCCGCCTTCGACGGATGGCCGCCGACGTGCAGCAGGGCCAGCACCAGCGAGGTGAACTCGTGGCCCAGCGGGATGCCGGCGAAGCGCACGCCGATGTCGGTGCCCTTGCGGCGGATCAGGAAGCTGGGCTGGCGGGCGTCGTCGAAGTCGCGGCCCATCTCGACCTTGCCGTGCGAGACCGAGACGATCTCCTCCAGCAGTTCCTTCAGCTCCAGCGACTTCGGCCCCGCGCCCAGAGACGCGACCAGCTCCACCGTGTGGACGATGTTCTTGAGGTAGCCTTCGAGCTGGGTCTTCAGGTTGGCGTCGAGCATCGGGTTCTCCTCATAAATCTACTGCGGGATGCGCCGTCCTCCAGCCGCTTCGGGCGAGGACCGGACGCAAAAAGGCCGCGGGGACGGAAACGCTACTCACCCCGCGGCCTCTGCGGACGCCCGACGGATCGGGCGCCTGTGACCGGCGACGCTACTCACGCCGCCGCCGGTCGATGGGGGCGGTCCTTAGATCTTGCCGACGAGGTCGAGCGACGGGGCCAGGGTGGCTTCGCCTTCTTCCCACTTGGCCGGGCAGACTTCGCCCGGGTGAGCGGCGACGTACTGGGCGGCCTTCACCTTGCGCAGCAGCTCGGTCGCGTTGCGGCCGACGCCTTCCGAGGTGATTTCCATGAACTGGATCACGCCTTCCGGATCGACCAGGAAGGTCGCGCGGTCAGCCAGACCGACGCCCGGACGCATGACTCCGAAGTTGTTGGTGATCGTGCCCGACTGATCGCCGACCATGAAGTAGTTGATCTTGCCGATGGCCGGCGACGAGTCATGCCAGGCCTTGTGGCTGAAGTGGGTGTCGGTCGAGACCGAGTACACCTCGACGTTCAGCTTCTGCAGGGTCGGATAGATGCCGGCCAGGTCTTCCAGCTCGGTCGGGCAGACGAAGGTGAAGTCGGCCGGGTAGAAGAAGAAGATGCCCCACTTGCCCTTCACGTCGGCGTCCGAGATCTCGACGAACTTGCCTTCCTTGTAGGCGGTGGCCGTGAACGGCTTGATGGCGGTGTTGATGAGGGCCATGCGGTCAAAATCCATAGGCTGGGGTGGTTGGAGGCCCCTCTCCTATCCGAATCGAACGCATCAGCCCAATCGTTTATTTGCAGATGCACAATAAACTGCGTTTATACAAAAATCTGCTGCAACACCAACGACCAGGCACGGATCAGCGTTCGCCGGCGCGCGCCCGCGCAGGCGTCGCCTTCGGCGCTGCAGCACAGCGTGTCAGTACAGGAGGAAGGGCGCGCGGGCGGTCAGCCAGGCCTGTTCGTCCGGCGTCGCCAGGGCGTCCAGATCGTCCGGCGTCGTGTCGGGGTTATCCACCCACTCGCGCAGGCCCGGCCCGCCGTTGATCACGTCGATCGGCAGCTTGCCGAACGCGTATTCATACGGGAAGTCGCGCCACAGGTCGTAGTCCGGATACAGCCGCCGGACCGCCTTGAAGCCCAGCGCCTGCACCCGCCACGGCTGGAAGGCCTCATGGTCGTAGGCCGGGTCGTCGACGTGGATCTGCACGCCCGAGCACAGCTTGCCGACGTGCTTGTGGAAGGTCGGCTCGAACCACATGTCGCGCAGCACGCAGCCCTTCAGCCATTGCGGCGCGAAGGCCTTCATCTCGGCGATCACAGCCCGCGCGTCGATGTCCGGCGCCCCGAACAGCTCCAGCGGCCGGGTCGTCCCCCGCCCTTCCGACAGGGTCGCCCCCTCCAGCATGACGGTGCCCGCATAGGCGCGGGTCATGGAGACGTTGGGCGCATTGGGGCTGGGGTTGATCCAGCTCCGCGCGTTCAGCGGCCAGCCGTAGCCGGGGCCTTCGGCGGGCGTCCAGCCCTCCATCTCGATGACGCGATAGGCCACATCCAGCTTGAAGTGGTCGATGAACCACAAGCCCATCTCGCCCAAGGTCATTCCGTGCCGCATCGGCATCGGCCCGGCCCCGACGAAGCTCTCCCAGCCCTCGACCAGGGTCGTGCCCTCGACCGGCCGCCCGGCGGGGTTCGGGCGGTCCAGCACCCAGACCTCCTTGCCGTGTTCGGCCGCCGCTTCCAGCATGTAGAGCAGGGTCGTCACGAATGTGTAGATTCGACAGCCCACGTCCTGCAGGTCGATCAGGACGACGTCGAACGTCTCCATCCACTCGCCACGCGGCCGACGGACCTCGCCGTACAGGCTGAAGACGGGGATGCCGTGCACCGGATCGGTATAGTCCGGGCTCTCCATCATATTGTCCTGCAGGTCGCCCTTCATCCCGTGCTGCGGCCCAAAGGCGGCCGTCAGGGTGATGTCCGGATGCGCCGCCAGCGCATCGACCGCATGGGTCAGGTCCTGCGTCGTCGACGCCGGATGCGCCACCAGCGCCACGCGGCGCCCCTTGAGCGGCGCGCTCAGGGCGGGATCGGACAGCAGGCGGTCGAGACCGAACTTCATGGCAGCTCCGGCGCCGGCAGGACCAGCGCGAACGAGTCGGGATGATGGAAGTCCGGCTTATCCGAAGGATGGGCCAGCGCCCAATAGGTCTTCTCGCCCTGCTTGGTCTCGATCACGGCGGACAGCCCCATCCGCCACGGCGCGTCAGCCCGCAACTGCGGCGCCGCCGAAAGGTCGATAAAGGCCTGCAACTGCCAGAGATCCCCGTCCCTGTGCGCCTCCACAACCGGGGCGGCGATCACCGGACTGGTCATCCCCGACCTGTAGCCGGTGAACTGGTAGAGGGCCCAATCCCCCGAGGGGGAAAGGTTGAACTCGTAGTACCCCCCTTCGAATTCGATGAAGGCCTCACAGCAGGTATGCTCCCAGAGGCCGTCCGTCCGTGACCGCTCGGCGCGCGGGCGCGTCCTCGGCAACCGCAGTGGAGACGCGCCCACCACGCTGAACCACAGATGCAACTGGCCATCGGCGCGGCGCGTCGCGTCGCAGCCGATCCGCAGGCCTGCGGGGCCACGACTTCCCGGGTAGGCTTCGAGGAAGGACCGGACGGTCGGACCGTAGACGGGATTGCGTGGGGACATCCGCCACCGATACCCCGCCCTTGACGCCGGTCAACCGCTACGGTTACCCAGACGCCCATGTTCGCCCGCGCCATCAACACCGGCCTCTATTACCGCCCCTCGATCTGATCGAGCGGCCCGCGAACCCCTGCGCCGCACCCAGCCGGCGCAATCCCCACAAGACGCTCGCCGGCTTCCCTGCTAACGGAGCCTCCATGAGCGACCAGTCCTTCAAGTCCGACTTCCTGCGCACCCTCCAGGCGCGTGGCTACATCCATCAGATCACCCACCCGACCGAGCTGGACGAGGCGGCGTCGAGCGGCGTGGTCTCGGCCTACATCGGCTTCGACGCTACGGCGCCCTCGCTGCACGTCGGCAGCCTGATCCAGATCATGATGCTGCGCCGCCTCCAGCAGGCCGGGCACAAGCCGGTGGTCCTGATGGGCGGCGGCACGACCAAGGTCGGCGACCCGACCGGCAAGGACGCCTCGCGCCCGCAGCTGACGGACGAGACCATCCAGTCGAACATCGACGGCATCAAACAGGTCTTCGCCCGCTTCCTGACCTTCGGCGACGGCCCGACCGACGCGGTCATGGTCAACAATGACGAATGGCTCTCGCAGTTCGGCTACATCCAGTTCCTGCGCGACTTCGGCACCCACTTCACGGTCAACCGGATGCTCGCCTTCGACTCGGTCAAGCTGCGCCTCGAGCGCGAGCAGCCGATGACCTTCCTCGAGTTCAACTACATGCTGATGCAGTCGGTGGACTTCCTGGAGCTGAACCGCAGCCACGGCGTCACCCTGCAGATGGGCGGGTCGGACCAGTGGGGGAACATCACCTCGGGCGTCGATTTGGTGCGCCGCGTGGATCAGAAGGCCGCCTTCGGCCTGACCACGCCCCTGCTGACCACGGCCTCGGGCGGCAAGATGGGCAAGACCGCCCAGGGCGCCGTCTGGCTGAACGCCGACCAGCTCAGCCCCTACGACTACTGGCAGTTCTGGCGCAACGCCGACGACGCCGACGTGGGCAAGTTCCTGCGCCTGTTCACCGACCTGTCGCTGGACGAGATCGCCGCCCTGGAAGCCCTCGAAGGCGCGCAGATCAACGACGCCAAGAAGGCGCTGGCCGACGCCGCGACCACCATGCTCCACGGCGCCGAAGCCGCCGCGACGGCCCGCGCCGCCGCCGAGAGCGCCTTCGAGAAGGGTCAACTGTCCGCCGACCTGCCGACGGTCGAGATCGCTCGTGACGAGGTCATCGGCGCCATGCTGGCCGCTGTCGCGACCAAGGCCGGTCTGACCGCCTCCAACGGCGAGGCCCGTCGCCTCGCCCAGGGCGGCGGCCTGCGCCTGAACGACGAAGCCATCGCCGACGGCGCCCGCCTGATCGAAGCCGCCGACGTCAACGCCGACGGCGTCTTCAAGCTGGCCGCCGGCAAGAAGAAGATCGTTCTGGTGAGGCCGGTCTGATGCCCCAGATCACCGAAGGCACGAAGGCCCCCGCCTTCGACATGGCCACCGCCGACGGCGGGCGGATCACGCTGGACGGGCTGAAGGGCAAGGCTGTCGTGGTCTACTTCTACCCCAAGGCCGACACGCCCGGCTGCACCACCGAGGGCCAGGACTTCTCGGCCCTGATCGGCGACTTCGACGCCGCCGACGCCGTGGTCATCGGCGTTTCGCGTGATCCGGTGAAGAAGCTGGCCCGCTTCGCCGACAAGCGTGACCTCAAGGTCGTTCTGGCCTCCGACGAACCCGAGGACGTCACCCTCGCCTACGGGGTCTGGGTCGAGAAGAAGCTCTATGGCCGCGAGTATATGGGCATCGAACGCGCCACCTTCCTGATCGATGGCAAAGGCGTCGTGCGGCGCGTGTGGCGCAAGGTTTCGGTCAAGGGCCACGCCGCCGAAGTGCTCGCCGCCGTACAGTCGCTCTGAGTCCGGAACAGTTTCGGCCGTCACAGATGTAACGGCCGTTACAGCGTCGCCCCGATACGCCTGAGACGCGAAAAACGGCGACGAATACCGCCGTTCTTCGCCAAAAGACCATCCAGCGTGGTTAACAAGTCGTGAAGAGACTTGTCGCGCCTCTACAGTCGTGGCTGATAACGGGCCGGACGTGGGGGCGTTTGTGTATGAGTGAACACGAAACCGGAGGCAGGCGATCATTGATCGGACGCTGGTTCCCGACCCGGTACCTCTATCTGCGTGATGGAGACGCGGTGAAGGCCTGGGCCCTGACCCCGGGCCGGCAGGCGCTCGCGGCCGTCGGCGCGGTGCTCCTCGGCGGCTGGTTCCTGGTGGCCTCAGGCGGTTTCGCCCTCGACATGATCCGGCAGAGCGACGCGGACCGCGCCATCGCCCGCAACCGCGCCGGGGCCGAACGCCTGAATGCCGACCTGCAGGCGCGACTGGACAGCGCCGTCATCCGGATGAGCGCCAGCTCGGGCTCCATCGACGAAATGGCCCAGATGGTCGAGCGCCGCCATGCCGCCCTGACCCGGGTCATGACCCTTTTCCGCGGCGTCGACGGCGCCCAGGAGGCGCTCCGGCCCGCCGCGCCCCTCAACCCCGACCGCAGCACGCCCGTCCAGCGCGTCGTGGCTGTGCGGATGGATCAGGAACGGCTGATCGCCCGCGCCGAGACCGTCGCCAGCAGCCGGGCCGAACGACTGCGGCTGGCCTTCCGCCTCGCGGGTCTGAATCCGGCCGCCTATGCGCCGCGCGACGCCGCCCTGGGCGGTCCGCTGATCGACGCCAGCGATCCCCGGGCGCTCGGCGCCGTGCTGGACGTCGATGAGGCCTTCGCCGTCCGGATCCAGCACGCGGCCGACAATCTCTCGGACATGCGGCTGCTGGCCGACGCCGCCGAAGGCCTGCCGTTCCGCCGCCCCACCAACGCCCGAACCACCTCGGGCTACGGCGTCCGCTTTGACCCCTTCAACGGCCGGCCCGCCGTGCATCAGGGACAGGACTTCGCGGCCCCGCTGAACACCCCCATCCACGCCACGGCTCCGGGCGTCGTTTCTTTTGTCGGCGTGCGTTCAGGGTATGGCAACGTCGTTGAGATAGACCATGGGCGTGGTTTCAAGACCCGCTTCGCCCATCTGAATTCCATGGCCGTCCGGACGGGCCAGCGTGTCACGCTGGGGCAACGCATCGGCGCCATGGGAACCACCGGACGCTCCACCGGCGTCCACCTGCACTATGAGGTGTGGCTGAACGGCCGCCCGCAGAACCCCGCCCGCTTCATGAGAGCCGGAGACCAACTTGTTCAACAAGACTAAATCCCCCGCCCCGCAGCCCCAGTCGCGCTCTGACTCCGGCTCGTCGATCCCGCCCTTGCCGGATCTGCCCGCCCCGGGCGCCGCCCCGGTTCCGGCCGCCGCGCCCCGCGCTGCGGCCCCGGCCACCCCGCAGCGTGGCCTGTCGACCCTGTCCTCGGACCTTCAGTTTGAAGGCAACGTCTCGGGTGCGGGCGATCTGCAGATCGACGGCCAGGTGAAGGGCGACGTCCGCGTCGGCCGCCTGATCGTCGGCGAAACCGGCGCCGTCGAAGGCAATGTGTCGGCCGACTATGTCGAGGTCCGCGGCCGCGTCGTCGGCGCCGTCTCGGGCAAGCAGGTCAAGCTGATCGCCACCGCCTATGTGGATGGCGACATCACCGCCGAGCAGCTGTCGATCGACATCGGCGCCTACTTCCAGGGCCGCGTCCTGCAGGGCCGCCGCGAAGCTCCGGCGCCCGCCGCCCCGGCGCCGGCTCCGCGCCCCGTCGAGGTCGCGCCGCAGATCATCGACATGAAGCCCCCGGTCGCCTGAGGCGAGCGAGTGGCTCAATGAAAAAGGCCCCGGAGCGATCCGGGGCCTTTTGCTTTGGCGGGCCGCCTTGGAAGACCGAGCCCGGCTGGTGGTTAGTGGCCAGTGATTAGTGGGTGATGGGGCGAACGCCGGAGGTCGCCCTGCGAGAGCTGCTCTGGGTCCAGGCCAACCACTAACCACTAATCACTTCCCGGCAGCCTGCCGGCCGCCGGCCCTCACTCGACCGTCGACCCCCGCGTCTCACCGACCCGCGCGGCCAGGGCCGCGCCCATGAAGTCGTCGAGATCGCCGTCGAGGACCCCCTGGGTGTCCGAGGTTTCGACGTTGGTCCGCAGGTCCTTCACCATCTGGTACGGCTGAAGCACGTACGATCGGATCTGGTGCCCCCAGCCGATGTCGGTCTTGGCGTCAGCCAGGGCCTGGGCGGCGGCCTCGCGCTTCTGCAGTTCCAGTTCGTACAGACGGGCGCGCAGCATCTTCCACGCCTGTTCGCGGTTCTGGTGCTGCGAGCGACCGGCCTGACAGGCGACGACCGTGTTGGTCGGCACGTGGGTCAGACGGACGGCGGAGTCGGTCTTGTTGATGTGCTGACCCCCGGCGCCGGAGGCCCGGTAGGTGTCGGTCCGGACGTCGGCCGGATTGATGTCGATCTCGATGGCGTCGTCGACCACCGGCGACACCCCGATCGAGGCGAAGCTGGTGTGGCGCTTGGCGGCGGCGTCATAGGGGCTGATGCGAACGAGACGGTGCACGCCCGATTCCGACTTCAGCCAGCCATAGGCGTTGGGGCCCTTCACCTGGATGGTGGCGGACTTGATCCCGGCCTGTTCACCGGCTTCCTCGGCCTCGACCTCGACCTCATAGCCGTGCGCGCGCGCCCAGCGGCTGTACATGCGCAGCAGCATGCCGGCCCAGTCGTTGGACTCGGTGCCGCCGGCGCCGGAGTTCACTTCCAGATAGGCGTCATTGCCGTCCGCCTCGCCGGCCAGCAGTGCTTCCAGCTCGGCCCGGGCGGCGCGATCCTTGATGGCCTTCAGATCGGCGCGCGCGCCCTCAAGGGCCGCCTCATCGCCTTCCTCGTCGGCCATGTCGGCCAGCATGACCCCGTCCTCGAGGCCCTGCTCCATCTCACGGACGGCGTTGACCTGGCTTTCCAGCCGCGACCGGTCCCGGCTGACGGCCTGGGCCTCATCGGGGTTGTCCCAAAGCGTCGGGTCCTCGACCCGCGCGTTCAGCTCATCGAGCTTCCTGAGTGCGACATCCCAGTCAAAGACGCCTCCTGAGCAGAGCGATGCTCTGCTCGATGTCGGCCTTCATGGCCTCGACATCCGGTCTCATCGCGAACTCCTGCGATCCAAAAACGAGCGGCGGACATAAAGCGCACCGCGGCAAAGGGGAAGAGCGCGGGGCCCTTCCCTGTGTCGGGCCCGCCGCCTAGTAGAGCCCGTCCAGATCCGCCGCCGGCTCCTTGCGGGGCGGTGGCGGCGTGGTCGGGGGCGGGGTCGGGGTCGTGGACGGGCCGCTGACCTCCTCTTCCTCGCGCCGGAGGACGTCGAGGTAGTTCTGGGGGCCGACCGGGGTCTCCGGCGCGGGCGCCTCCTCCTGACGACGGTTCTCGGTGCCCGGACGGAAGGCCTCCTCGATGCCGTTCACCGTGCGGAAGACGGCGTTGCGCGGCCGGACGAACGGACGGGCCGGGCGCTCGCGCAGGGCGACCTGCATGAACTCATTGAAGACCGGCACCGGCCCCGTGGCCCCCGTCTCGCCCGAACCGAGCGGGCGGTTGTCATCGAAGCCGAAGAAGACGCCCACGACGATGTCGGACGAGAAGCCGACGAACCAGGCCGAACGGTACTCATTGGTGGTGCCCGTCTTGCCGCCGACCCAGCGACCCAGACCCCGGGCGCTGGCGGCGGTGCCCCGCTGGACCACGCCTTCGAGCATCGAGCTGATCTGATAGGCGGTGATCGGGTCGATCACCTGTTCGCCCCGGGCCTCCAGCCGCGGCGACTCCTGGCCGCTGAAGGCGCGGCCGCAATCGCGGCAACGGCGCTGGTCGGCGCGGAAGATAGTCTCGCCGTCCCGGTCCTGGACCATCTCGATCAGGTAGGGATTGACCCGGCGCCCGCCGTTGACGAAGGCGGCGTAGGCGGCGGTCAGGCGGTAGGGCGTGGTCTCCCCCGCCCCCAGCGACACCGACAGGTTGGGCTGCAGGTCGTCAGCGACCCCCATCTTCTCGGCCAGGGAGACGACATTGGTCATGCCGATGTCCTGGGCCAGACGCACGGTCATGACGTTGCGAGACAGTTCCAGGCCGCGACGCAGGGTCTGGGGGCCGTAATATTCACGGCTGTAGTTTTCGGGCGTCCAGCGTTCGCCGTTGCGGCCGCCGGCGAAGCTGATCGGGGCGTCCAGCACGATCGAGGCCGGGGTGTAGTCGCCCTCCAGCGCCGTCGCATAGACAAAGGGCTTGAAGGCCGAACCCGGCTGACGACGGGCCTGGGTGGCGCGGTTGAAGCTGGACAGGGCGTAGGAATAGCCGCCGACCATGGCGAGCACCCGGCCCGACTGGGGCTCGATCGCCACAAGGGCGCCGTTCACGCGCGGCACCTGCTTCAGGGCGTACTGGCCGCCGCTGCGCTGCACGAAGATCAGATCGCCGCGTTTCAGCGGTCGGTTGGCGTTGGCCCAGGCGGCGTCGGCGGTCAGCAGATAGCCGACCGCGTCATCCTTGGCGCTGCGGATACGGACGCTGTTGCCGGCGACGTTCTCGACGGCGGCGGCTTCCCAGCTGCGACGCTCCGGCGGGCGGGTCTGGCGCAGGGCTTCGGCCTGCCAGCCGTCGGCGAAGTCCGTCGTGCCCCAGGCACCGCGCCAGCCGTGGCGGCGGTCATAGTTCTCCAGCCCCTTCATCAGGGCGTCGCGGGCCGCCGACTGAAGCTCGGGGTCCAGCGTCGTGCGCATGTAGTAGCCGCCTCGATTGACCTCTTCGGCGCCGAACTGACGGATGGCTTGGCGACGAGCCTCCTCGACGAAGAAGTCGGCGTCCGCGTACTGGGCGCGGCGGGGGGCGTCCTGGGCGCTGAGCGGCCGCGCCCGTCCGGCGGCGACCTGCTCGGGCGTCAGGAATCCGTTCTCGCCCATTTCGCCCAGCACCCAGTCCCGACGGCCCTTGGCCGCGCCCGGGTGACGCTTGGGGTGATAGTTGTTCGGCCCCTTGGGCAGGGCGGCAAGGAAGGCCGCCTCGTCCGGCGTCAGCTGATCCAGCGACTTGCCGAAATAGTTGTAGGCGGCCGCCGCCACCCCGTAGGAGCGGTAGCCGAGGAAAATTTCATTCAGATACAGTTCAAGAATCTGCTGCTTGCTGAGCGTCGCCTCGAGGCGATTTGCGAGAATCGCCTCCTTCACCTTGCGGTTCAGGCTCGATTCGTTGGTCAGCAGGACGTTTTTGGCGACCTGCTGGGTGATGGTCGAGCCGCCCTCCAGGCGCCGGCCGGTGGCAGCGTTGAAGACGTTCTTGAACATCGCCCGGCCCAGACCCGACACGTCGATCCCGCCGTGTTCGAAGAACCGGCTGTCCTCGGCCGAGAGGAAGGCCTGGATGACCGGCAGGGGAATCTGTTCGTAGGCGACGTAGATCCGCCGCTCGTCCGAAAACTCGCCGATCAGGGTGCCGTCGCCGGCATAGACCCGCGTGGCGGTCGCCGGGCGATAATCCGCCAGCTCCGACGCGTCCGGCAGGTCGTGGAACAGCCAGGCGGCGTAGATGGTCACGATCAGCCCCGCCAGGGTGATCGCGCCGAGCAGGCCGACGCCCGCCAGCACGAACCAGCGCTCGGCGATCTTGAAACCCTTGATATTCGGAAGGCGCAGCTGCGGCATGACGCCGGTTTAGCCCGCGTCGGTCATGTCCGCCAGAGGACCTTTGGATGCGGCGGTTCGACGGCCCAGTTCCTGTCGCGCCGCGGCCACGACATCGGCGTCCATATCCGCCTGCCCGGCCATCCAGCGCAGGTAGTCGCCCGGCGCCTCGGCCCAGCGAACGCCCCTGTGCTTGCCGAAGGGAATGCGGTCCAGACGCCTCGGCTCACGGGTCCAGGCGATCATCTGCTCGACCGTCGCCTCCCGGAGCAGGTCGATCAGGAGATGGGCGGTCACCCAGGCGTCCGGACCGGCCCTGTGGGCCGGATTGGCCAGCGCCGGGTCCAGTTTCAGCTGTCGCCAGTAGCGCAGGACCTGGTTGGAATGCCCGGGCGCCTGCGGCCAGACCGCCTTGGCCGACCGGACCGTACAGATCCACGGCAGGCCGCCATGGGCGGTGTCGGCGATGAACCCACGCTCGAAATTCGCCGCGTGGGCCACCATTACGTCCGCCGGCTCCGCGAACATCTCCCGCAGCGCATATTCGTCGCAGTGGGGGTCGTCCGGGCTGAAATCATCGGGGGTCAGGTGATGCACCGCCATCGCATGCACCGAAATCTCGCCGCGCGGCCGGAACAGCTTCGTCACCGGCGGCAGGGCTTTCCAGCCGCCCTCCCCGTCCGGAACGACGTCGACGATGCCGACCTCGATGATCTCGGCGGTCCGGTCTCCACCGGTGGTTTCCAGATCGACGACACGCAGACGCATGGGACCCAGATAGGCCATCCGGGGCCCGGGCGCGACAGCAGCCCGCGATCAGGACGTCGGCGCACCCCGGGTCTCGTCAGAACGGCTCCCCAGCGCCTCCCGCCGCCGAACCTCTGCGTCGAGCGCGGCCTCCGCCTGCGGGCGGTAGGCCATGATCTCCTCAAACGTCCAGCCGGGCCGCTTCGGCGAATAGGTCGCGTCCGTCCATTCCAGGTCGAACGAATTGCCGCAGTTGCTGACAACCCAACGCCCGTCCAGATCAGTCAGAAACAGCAGATAGCTGTGCCGGAACTCCATATCGAACCGACCGCTATCGTTCGAATTGTAGATCGTGAAGCTCGCGGCCCGCTCGCCCTTGTAGGTGTTCAGGGTCTGGACCACGAACTCGGTCGCCAGGATGGCGTCGAAATCGTCGGGGTCGATGATGGTCCGCGCCTCGGACACCCAGCCGACGACAACGCGGTCCGCCCGCGCGAACTCGGTCGGCGTGTCAGGCCATCCGTCGGGGCAGGACGCGCTCACGGGCCCGACGCTGAGCGCCAAAGCCAGTCCGGAAGCCAGAATCGCCGCCTTCAACGCCATGCCCGCCTCCATCCGAAGGCAGCTCAGGGCTGCCCCGCCTCGCCGGTCGAGGCCATCTGCAGGGAGCCGGCCGGCGCCGCGAAATAGCCGTCGATGCCGGCCGCCACGGCGCGCATCAGCCGACGGCGCGCCCGGGTGTCGGTCAGCAGCCGTTCGTCCTCGGGATTGGTGATGTAACCCATCTCCAGAAGCACCGCCGGCACGTCCGGCGCCAGCAGGACGGCCAGACCGGCGTCGCGGTGGCTGCGACGCAGCAGCGGATGATCGGCCGCCTCGATCTCGCCCAGCAGGCTGCGGGCCAGAACGGCGGAGCGGTTCTGGGTGGCGCGCTGGGTCATGTCCAGCAGGATGCGGTCCACGGAGGCGTCGCGCCCCGGCAAGTTCAGGCTCTGGTGCCAGTTCTCGCCGCGGGTGAGCTCGCGAACCGCACGGCCGGCGCCCTGTTCGGACAGGGTGTAGACGCTGGCGCCGCGGGTGGCCGGATCCGCGATGGCGTCAGCGTGAAGCGAGATAAACAGGTCCGCCTCCGCCTCGCGGGCGATGGCCACGCGACGGTAGAGGCCCACATAGACGTCGCTGTCCCGGGTCAGCCGCACGCGATACCGGCCGGAACGCTCCAGTTCCTGCTTCAGCGCCAGGGCGGCGGCGAGGGTGATCTCGCTCTCCCGGGCGTGCGCGCCCTGGGCGCCGGGATCGCGGCCGCCGTGACCGGCGTCGATGTAGATCAGGGGGCGCTCGGCCGGCCTGGGGGCCGGTCGCGGGGTGTTGCGAGGCGCGGTCGGGGCCCGCCCGGTCGCCTTCAGGTCAATCACATAGCGATAATGGTCCACGCCGTCGCCCGGCGGGAGCAGGAAGCGACGTTCGATCTCGGCGCTGACCGCCAGGTCGAGCTCGACCCGTGAACCGCCGCCCGAACCGGCCACCCGGTATCCACGCACCAGACCCAGTCCGCTGCCCGAAAGACCGCGACCGGCGCCGATGCCCGACAGGGAGACGACGACGCGACCGTCCGCCCCGGGACGGACCACCTGCCCACGCGAATTGCGTTCCAGATCAACCACCACCCGCGTGCGCTCGGCGTCGCCGCCGAACCGGACCCGGATCACGTCACCCGCCGCCCCTGAGGCCAGGCCACGCCCCGCCATCAGGGCTGCAACGCAGAACACGAGGAAGGCGAGCGCCGTCATCGCCCATTCGCGGGCGCCCCAATGCGACAGCCTGATACGCGACAAGGCGCTCATGGAAGCGGACGACCCACCTTTATGGTTGGCCGCATCCTGCACGAACGTCGTCGCCAACGGGTTAAGGCCGATGCGACTTTTAATTCACGTTTCCAGTGACTATGCTTTGTGCGCTCGCGAAACGATCGCGTCCCCCGTTTGACGGGAAAGGGACGCGCCCTCCTCGCGGCTCTGCTTTCACTGATCCGAGGATCGACCGGCCCTATGCGGTCGACGATCCGACGAACCGGGCCCGCAACGCCGCCTTATCGAGGCGCGGACGGGTCCAGGACCGAACCGACCCATGGGCGCATTCGCCAGCCTCAACCTCCGGTCAGTCGTGACCGATTTCGCCCGCGGCGCCCGCCGCGGCGACGAGGCGTCAACGGCCCGCGCCACCCCCACCCCCATTCGGCGAGCCGCCGCGTCCCTCAGCCACGCGCTGACCGGACCGGCCCGAGCGCGCCAGAGAGAGACTACCGATGTCAAAGACCATGTTGATCGATGCGGCGCACGCGGAAGAAACCCGCGTCGCGATCGTCGAGGGCCGTCAGGTCGAGGAATTCGACTTTGAATCCCGCGCGAAGCGCCAGCTTCGCGGCAACATCTATCTCGCCAAGGTCACCCGCGTAGAGCCCAGCCTGCAGGCGGCCTTCGTCGAGTACGGCGGCAATCGCCACGGCTTCCTGGCCTTCAACGAAATTCACCCCGACTACTATCAAATCCCGGTCGCCGACCGGGAGGCGATCATGGCCGAGGCGCATTCGGACGAGGATGAGCAGGACGACCTGGGCCGCGAAAGCGACGACGGCGAGCACGAGGGCGGCTTGGCTGACGAGGAGCGCCTGAAGCGCCGCCTGATGCGCCGCTACAAAATCCAGGACGTCATCAAGCGCCGCCAGATCCTGCTGGTGCAGGTCGTCAAGGACGAGCGCGGCGGCAAGGGCGCGGCCCTGACCACCTGGCTGTCGCTGGCCGGCCGCTACTGCGTCCTGATGCCGAACACCGGCAAGGGCGGCGGCATTTCGCGCAAGATCACCAACACCTCCGACCGCAAGCGCCTGAAGGCCGCCGCCGCCGCCCTGCAGGTGCCGCAGGGCATGGGCCTGATCATCCGCACCGCGGGCGCCAAGCGCACCAAGGCCGAGATCAAGCGCGACTACGAATATCTGCTGCGCCTGTGGGAGACGATCCGCGAGACCACCCTCGCCTCCAACGCCCCGGCGATGATCTACGAGGAAGAGAATCTCGTCCGCCGCGCCGTGCGCGACATGTTCGACAAGGACTTCGACGGCATCCAGGTCGAGGGCGTGCAGGGCTTCAAGGAAGCGCGCGACTTCATGCGGGTGCTGATGCCCTCGCAGGCCAAGAAGGTGCACCTGTACCAGGGCTCGCGCCCGCTGTTCGCCTCGAACGGCATTGAAGAGACCCTGACCCAGATCCACCAGCCGGTCGTGAACCTGAAGTCCGGCGGCTATCTGGTCATCAACCAGACCGAGGCCCTGGTGGCCATCGACGTCAACTCCGGCCGCGCCACCAAGGAACGGAACGTCGAGGCCACGGCCTTCAAGACGAACATGGAGGCCGCCGCCGAGGCCGCCCGCCAGCTGCGCCTGCGCGACCTCGCCGGCCTGATCGTCATCGACTTCATCGACATGGATGAAGGCAAGAACAACCGCGCCGTCGAAAAGGCGCTGAAGGACGCGCTGGCCAAGGACCGCGCCCGCATCCAGATGGGCCGCATCTCGGGCTTCGGCCTGATGGAAATCAGCCGCCAGCGCCGCCGCCTGGGCGTGATCGAAGGCGCCACCGAGGTCTGCCCGCACTGTCAGGGCGCCGGCCGCATCCGTTCGGCGGAAAGCGCCGCCCTCGTCACCCTGCGCGCCGTCGACATCGAGGCCGGCAAGAACGGCGCGGGTTCGGTGAACCTGCGCGTCTGCACCGCCGTGGCCCTCTACATCCTGAACCACAAGCGCGACTACCTGCAGAGCCTGCTGATCCAGCGCGGCCTCAACGTGGTCATCCTGATCGACGACACCCTGGGCCAGGGCGAGAGCACGATCGACCGCACCGAAACCAACGAGGACTTCACCCCGCCCGAGAGCGCCGAGCCCTTCATCGACCTGGATGACGACTTCGACGACAGCGCCTGGGCCGAGGAGGAGGACGAGGACGAGGACGACATCATCGAGGATGATGAGGACGAGGGCGAGCTCGACCGGGAAGACGAGGACGACGACCAGCCCCGCGAGCGCGCCGAGCGCCACGACGGCGACCGCGGTGGTCGCCGCCGCCGCCGTCGCGGCGGACGCCGCGACGAGCCGGAGACCGAAAGCGTCGAAGCCGCCTCTTCGGACGAGGATGATGACAGCGAAGGCGGCCGTCGCCGCCGTCGCGGCCGTCGGGGCGGTCGCCGGATGCGTGAGGAAGGCGGCGCCGAGCGCGATTCCTTCTTCTGGGTCCGCGGTCGCACCCCGTCGCTGGAAGACCCCTATGTGTGGTTCGACCCGATCAACCCGGAACGGGCCGCCCGTCCGGACAGGGCTGCGGAACTGCCCGCCTCGGACGTGGATGAGGTCATCGGCGAGCGCCCCGAGGGCGAGGTCGGCGGCGAGCGCAGCGGCCGGTCGCGCCGTCGTCGCGGTCGCGGTCGCGGCCGCGGCGGCGAGGGCCTGACCCACGAGGTGAAGGTCGAGACCCGCGCCACCAGCGAGGGTATGCCCGCCGACGGTTCGCCGGACACGCCCGCCGCCGTGATCATCCCCGACGCCGGGGCCGAAAGCGCCCCGGTCGCGGTCGAGGAGCCCAAGCGTCGTCGCGTGCGCCGCAAGGTTTCGGCCTCGGCGACCCCGGCCTCGGACGAGGCGCCGCTGTCGACCGTTGAGCCGAACGAGATCGAGCCGGTCGGCGAACCCGTCGTGCTGGATGTCGCGCCGGAGACCGCCGTGACGCCCGAACCGGAAGCGGTCGCCGAAGCCGAGCCCGAGCCCGCCCCCGCGGCGGTCGTCGAGCCGGTCGAGGCGCCGAAGCCTGAGATCGACGTGGCCGCCCTGATCGCCGAAGATCCCAATCAGATCGCCGCCCCCCCCGAAAAGCCGAAGCGCGGGTGGTGGCGCCGCTGAAAGGCCGCGATTAGATTGTGACCATCACGATGGACGGGGGCGTCCGGGTTCACAGGAGTTCGCCATGCACTGGCTGTCCCGAAACGCCACCCGTCTGTTCGGCGCCGCCGCCGTCGCCGGTCTGACCCTGGCGACGGCCTCACCGGCCGCCGCCCAGAGCGCCATCCGCGACACGGAGATCGAGTCGATCATCCAGGACTGGTCGGACCCGGTCTTCACCGCCATGGGCCTCGAACCGTCCGAGATCGAGATCCTGCTCATCAATGAGTCGGACCTGAACGCCTTCGCGACGCGCGGGCGGATCATGGGGCTGAACACCGGCCTGATCCTGAGAACCCGGAACGCCAACGAACTGCTGGGCGTGATCGCGCACGAGGCGGGGCACATCAAGAACCGCCACACCCTGCGCGACGGGGCCCAGCAGGCGGGCATGCAGCCCCTGCTCATGACCATGGCGCTGGGCGCACTGGCCATCGCGGCCGGCGCGCCGGACGCGGGGGCGGTCCTGCTGGGGAACAGCCAGTATTTCGGCACCCTCAGCGCGTTGCGCTACATGACCCATCAGGAGGGCGAGGCCGACAACACGGGCGCCCGCGCCCTTGAGCGCGCCGGCGAATCCGGTCGCGGCCTGCTGACTTTCTTCGAGAATTTCCGCTCGCAGGAAGTCTTCTCGGACGCGCGTCGCTATCCCTATTTCCGCAGCCACCCCCTGTCCTCGGACCGGATCGAGAACCTGCGCCGGCTGGTGGCCGAACAGCCGCACTACAGCCACCAGGACAGCCCGGAGCGGA
Organism: Brevundimonas sediminis; assembly: GCF_048799765.1. Classification (NCBI taxonomy): domain Bacteria; kingdom Pseudomonadati; phylum Pseudomonadota; class Alphaproteobacteria; order Caulobacterales; family Caulobacteraceae; genus Brevundimonas; species Brevundimonas sediminis. The sequence continues at coordinate 2,064 of NZ_JBLYQK010000025.1, read as the reverse complement.
TCGCCCAGCATGCCCTGATCCAGGCCAAGATCCACGCCTTCATGGATGCGCCCAACGCCACCCTGCGCGCCTATCCGGAATCGGATGTCAGCCTGCCGGGCCGCTATGCCCGCGCCATCGCCTGGTATCGCGACGGTCAGACCGAGCGGGCGCTGTCGGCGGTCGACGTGCTCCTGAGCGAACAGCCCGAGAACCCGTATTTCTGGGAGCTCAAGGGCCAGATCCTGTTCGAGGAGGGACGGCCCGCCGAGGCGATCGGGGCGCACCAGCGGTCGGTCGAACTCAAGCCCGACGCCCCCCTGCTCCGCATCAACCTGGCCCACGCCATGATCGAGACCCGCGATCCGGCCCAGATCACCCTGGCGGTGGACCAGCTCAAGCGCGCCACTGCCCTTGAATCCGACAACACCATGGGCTGGCGCCTGCTGTCCCAGGCCTATGCGAGCCAGGGCAAGGAGGGCGAGGCCCGTCTGGCCTCCGCCGAAATGTATTTCGCCATGGGCGCCGAGCAGCAGGCGACCCAGTTCGCCCTGCGCGCGCGGGACATGTTGACCCCGGGGTCGGCCGACTGGACCCGCGCGATGGACATCGTCTTCGCCTCCGGCGCCACCCAGGACGATGTCGACGATCTGGATCGTCGCAACAGCCGCAACCGTCCGGCCGTCGTGCCGGCCTCAAGCTGATTTCCGGAAGACCGCATGACCGACCAGACGCCTGAGCCCCGCGCCGAGGCCCCGTCCGCCCTGTCCCGCTTTCTGGGATCGCCCCGCGCGGGGGCCGCGGCCCTGGCGGTGTCGGTCGTGGCGCTCGGCCTTTCGGCCTTTGCGGTCTTCGGCGGCGGAGCCGTATCGGACACCGCGATCCGGAGCTATCTGCTGAACCATCCCGAGATGCTGCAGGAGATGAGCAACGCCCTGCAGGCCAGGCAGAACACGGCCGTGGCCGACTCCATTTCGCAGCGCGCGGCCCAGAGCCCCGCCCTGCTGGCCGCAGACAGTCGCGACGCCGCCTTCGGGCCGGTGGACGCCAAGGTCACGGTGGTGGAGTTCTTCGACTTCCGTTGCCCGGGCTGCAAGGCGACGGCGCCGGAGATCCTGCGCATGATGCAGGCCAACCCCGATGTGCGCTTCGTGTTCAAGGACTGGCCGATCTTGGATCGGGGCGACCCGTCCGGCCCGTCGCACTACGCCGCGCGGGCCGCGCAGGCCGCCCATGACCAGGGCAAATACCTGCCGGTCTTCCGCGCCCTGATGGCTGAAGGCGATCTGACCCCGGAGTCGATCGACGCCATTCTCGTCGCCAACGGCGTGGACCTGGCGGCCGCGCGAACGGCCATGGCAAGCCCGGATATGACCCGTCATCTGGTCGACACCGACACGGCGGCCATGGCCCTCGGTCTCCAGGCCACGCCGACCTTCCTGATCAACGGCAAGGCCATGTCGAGCATCCAGCCGACAGCGCTGGAGGCCGCCATTCGCGAGGCGCGGTCGGCCGCGCGCTAGGCCAGCTTCAGGTCCATCTCGCCGCCGATCCACTCGATCCGGGCGCGGCGGCGCGCTTCGGCGGCCGCAGCCGCGTCGCCCAGCGCCGCCTCGGCCTCCGCCAGCACGAAATAGCTGTAGGGGTCGTTCGGCCAGTCCTCGAGCAGTTCGAGTATCTTCGCCTTCGCCCCGGCGGCGTCACCGGCCATAAGCCGGGCGGCGGCGAGGCTGCGCCGGGTCGGGAACCAGATGACCGGCGGATCGCCGCCCTCGCTGCCTTCCGCCTGCAGGGCCGCGGCGGCGGAATAGGCCACGTCGGCGACGGCCCAGTCCCCGTCAATCATGGCCGCGCGTCCCTCGAGCACGCGCTGGAAGACGGTCATGAAGCGAACCGCGAAGGCGTCGTCTCCGTCTGCCTCGAGATCACTCCGGAGCGCCGCGATGGCCGCTGCCTCGGCGCGCACCGCGGCGGAGTCGCCGGCCCGCGCCGCCGCCTCCCCGCGGGCATAGCGCCAGCCCGCCCGCTGCACCGCCTCGACCAGATCCTCGGTCCGGGCCAGCACATCCTCGGCGCGGCGCACGG
>NZ_JBLYQK010000024.1:0-39237 GCF_048799765.1 Brevundimonas sediminis | reverse complement strand
CAGGCGCCGTCCGCCCCGCGCCGCATCGAGGCCGCCCAGCCGCGCCCCGTCGCGCCGGTCGCCCCGACGCCCGCTCCGATCCCGGACCTGCCGGGCACCGCCACGGTCATGACCCTGGGCGCCCACATGTGCAAATGGCCGATCGGCGACCCGTCCTCGACCGAGTTCAGCTTCTGCGGCCGCCGCTCGTCGGAAGGCGTCTACTGCGTGGAGCACGCCCGCGTCGCCTACCAGCCCCAGGTCCGCAAGGGTGGCAAGGACGGCGCCTCGGAGCTGGCCCGGTCGCTCCGCCGCTACATCTAGGTCGTTCTGACCTGCCCAAGGCGGCTCGCTCCACCCGGCGGGCCGCCTTTCTTTTATTCAGCCACACGGCTGTCACAGATGGCCCCTAGAGGGGCCGCCGTCCGCGTTGACGCCGCCCGCCGCGGCGACGACGCCGGGGGCGGGGGCTGCGGTTATCCGGGTTGACGCAGCCCCTCACCTCTTCTGCCTTGGCAGAGGCTCCGGCGTCAGGCCGTCGAGCACCGAGTGATGTAAGTGATTGGTGGTTGGTGATTGGTGGATGGCGACCGCCAACATCGAGCCCATCAAGGCGCCGCTAGTGGTCCCGTCGAACCACCAATCACCAACCACCAATCACCGGTCGCCCCACGGTCGGCAGCAGGCGCGCCGCCGCCAGCGGCCGCTCAGTTCAGCACCCGTCGCTCGCCCGGGACATCCAGGCTGAAGGCGGGGATGGCGACCTCGAACATGCGGCCCAGATCATCGACCATCGAATAGCCGCCGACCATGGAGCCCGAGGCCGTGCCGAGCGGGCAGCCCGAGGCGTAGGAATAGCTGTCGCCCGGCTGGATCGTCGGCTTTTCGCCGACCACGCCCGGACCGCGCACCTCCTCCACATGGCCGCGCGCATCGGTGATCGTCCAGCGGCGGGCGACCAGCTGCACCGGCGAAGCCGACAGGTTCACGATCTCGACCTGATAGGCCCAGACCCAGCGTCCGCCCTCGGGATCGGACTGGCCGGCCAGATAGCTGGGCCGGACCCGAACCACGATCCCGTCGGTCTCGGCTTCATAGGCAGGGGTGTCATGCATGCGGGAAAGGTCCCGGAACGCATCGCCGCGTCAAGCGGGACCTTGCCCCGCGGCCGGAATGGAGCGAGAGAGACAGGCCGCAAATTCGTGTAAGCGATAGGCATGACCCTGAGCTATCCCCGTCCCGGCATTCTTCCGGCCCAGTCGATCGAAGCCCTGATCGCCGGTGGCGCGATCACCACCGAAACCCCCTTCGACGCCGATCAGGTGCAACCGGCCAGTCTGGACCTGCGCCTGTCCGCGACCGCCTGGCGGGTGCGCGCCTCCTTCCTGCCCGGCCGGCGCAAGGTCGAGGACCGCATCGCCGACGTGGCCATGCACACCATCGACCTGTCCGCCGGCTATGTGCTGGAGAAGGGCTGCGTCTATATCGCCAGGCTGCAGGAGCGGCTGAGCCTGCCCAAGGGCCTGATCGCCCGCGCCAATCCGAAGAGCTCGACCGGCCGCGTCGACGTCTTCGTCCGCCTGCTGACGGACCGCGGCGGCAGCTTCGATGACGTGGACGAGGGCTACGAAGGTCCGCTCTACCTCGAAATCGCGCCCCAGACCTTCTCCATCCTCGTGCGTCCGGGCACCCGGCTGAACCAGCTGCGCCTGAAGGCGGGCGAGCCGCCCAAGCTGGAGACCCGCTCGGTCGGCGTCGACCTGCAGGCTGGAGAGATCGTCGGCTTCCGCGGCCGTCGCCACGCCGGGGTGGTCGACCTGGACCACATCGACGGCCACGACCCGAAGGACTTCTGGGAGCCTCTGACCCTGCGTCGCGGCGAACTGCTGCTGGATCCGGGCGAGTTCTACATCCTGGCCTCGTCGGACGACGTCGAGATCCCCGTCGACCAGGCCGCCGAAATGACGCCGATCGATCCGTCGGTGGGCGAGTTCCGCGTCCACTATGCGGGCTTCTTCGACCCGGGCTTCGGCACGGACGAGGCGCACGGCGCGGGCTCCAAGGGCGTGCTGGAAGTGCGCACCCACGACACCCCCTTCCTGCTGGAGCACGGCCAGATCGTCGCCCGGCTGGTCTATGAGCCCCTGACCGAACGCCCCAGCCGCCTCTACGGCGAGGGCGGCAGCCACTACCAGAAGCAGGGGCTGAAGCTGTCGAAGCACTTCAGGCCCTGGGGCTGAGAGGTGATTGGTGACTGGTGATTGGTGAGTGCGGCGTCCCTGACCTTGGGTCGTGGGGCGCGGACGGTGGCGGCGTCGGCCACCAATCACCAGCCACCAATCACGCCGCTCAGCTCAGCTTGTCCGCCTTCCTGAGCCCCGGGAACATCGCCGCCCAGGCGCCCGTGGCCACGAGGGCTCCGACGCCGCCGAAGCAGGCGGCGCCCACCGCGCCCAGCAGGCGGACCATCAGGCCGGAATAGGCCTCACCCAGCTCGTTCGATGCGCCGATGAACAGCATGGACACCGAGCTGACCCGGCCGCGCATGTGATCGGGGGTGGCCAGCTGGATCAGGGTCTGGCGGATGTTGACGCTGATCATGTCCGCCGCCCCGCCGAGGAACAGGGCCAGGCCCGAAAGCCAGACGCTGTGCGACAGGCCGAAGGTCAGGGTGCACAGGCCGAACACGGCCACGGCCGCGAACATCCAGCGCCCGCCGTGCTGCACGATGGGGAAACGGCTCAGATAGATCGCCACCGCCATGGCGCCGACGCCGAACGAGGCGCGCAGCAGACCGAAGCCGACGGCCCCGACATGCAGGATGTCGCGCGCGAAAATCGGGGTCAGCAGGGCCACACCGGCCAGCAGGACCACGACCAGATCGAGCGAGATGGCGCCGAGCACGATCTTGGTCTTCCAGACATAGACCAGACCTTCCTTCACCGACTCCAGCGGCGACAGTTTCGTCTCGACGACGGCCGGCTTGCCGCTGGTGCGGATCAGGACGAAGGCGCCGACCGCCAGCAGGAACAGCCCCAGCGACACCGCATAGGCCAGGGGCACGTTCACGCCGACGATGACCCCACCCAGGGCCGGGCCGGCGATGGCGCCGGTCTGGAAGGCGATGGACTGGGCCGCGATGGCCGGCGGCAGGGCCTTGCGTCCGACCACCATGGGCAGGAAGGCCTGGCTGGCCGGGGCGAGGAAGGCGCGCGCGGCGCCGAAGACGGCGGCGACGGCCAGCAGGCCCCACAACGGCGGCGAGCCATGAATGGCCATCGCCAGGAACGATCCCGCGCAGGCGGCCTCGACCAGGATGGAAATCCAGACGGTCTGTTTCCGGTCGCGCCGGTCGGCCATGGCGCCGGCGGGCAGGGTGAAGGCCAGCAGGGGCAGGAACTGGCACAGGCCGACCAGGCCCAGATACAGGCTGGCTTCGGCCACCGGGTGATCCCGACGGGCGATCTCATAGACCTGCCACAACAGGGCCGAGGACTGGATCTGGATCCCCAGCACCGCGACCACGCGACCGAACCACAGCAGGCGGAAGTCGCGGATGCCCCACGGACTGGACGGGCCTTCGGGCGGAGCGGGCGGAACAGGGGGCGTCGGCGAGCCGGCGTCGAGGCTTTCAACAGTCACGTGCGTCGATCGTATTTCGGGTAGGGGGAGCCGTCCCGGTGGAAGTAGCGATCCGCCCCTTCGGGCAGGACCATGTCGATATCAGGGTAGTCGCAGGCATCGGTCGTCGGGGAGCGGGTTCCCACTTCCAGCAGAACGGCCTCGCTGTCTGAACGGTTCTCGATCTTGTGTCCGTCGGGGACGCCGGCCCTGAAGCCCGCGCAGTCGCCCGCGCGCAACACCGTCTCGCCGTCGCTCTCGACCAGCACGACCTCGCCGGACAGGACCATGACGAACTCGTCCTCGTTGGCGTGCCAGTGCCGTTGGCTCGACCAGGCGCCCGCGGGCAGGCGCAGCAGGTTCACACCGAACTGGGTCAGCCCGGCCGCATCGCCCAGCCGCCAGCGGCGGCGCGGCTTGCACGGACCGGCGTGCTCTTCCGGATAGGATGTGCCGTGTCCGGTCGGCGCGGCGTCGATGTCGATCTTCGGCATGGCACAGCCTTCTCCCAATCGTCCCGACCACGTAAAGCAAGGATCCATGAGCCATGCATCAACTCCCGTTATCGATCCTGTCGAACTGACCCGCGACCTGATCCGCATTCCGTCCGTCACACCGGCGGATGAAGGGGCCATGGACGTGCTGGAGCGGACGCTGACCGGACTGGGCTTCACCTGTCGCCGGCTGGCCTTCGGCGAGCCCGACGGCGTGGGCGCGCAGGCGCGGATCGAGAACCTCTACGCCCGGCGCGGGACGACCGGTCCGAACCTCTGCTTCGCGGGCCACACCGACGTGGTGCCGACCGGCTCGACCGAGGCCTGGTCCTCCGCCCCCTTCGGCGCCGAGGTGAAGAACGGGGTGCTGTACGGCCGCGGCGCGGTGGACATGAAGGGCGGGATCGCCGCCTGGGTCGCGGCGGTGTCGAAGATTCTGGCCGAGGGCGATGTGCCCGGTTCGCTGAGCTTCCTGATCACCGGCGACGAGGAAGGCCCGGCCCTGCACGGGACGAAGAAGGTGGTCGAGGCCCTGATGGCCGAAGGCGAGGTGATCGACGCCTGCGTGGTCGGCGAGCCGTCGTCGCAGCAGCGGCTGGGCGACATGATCAAGATCGGCCGGCGCGGCTCGCTGAACACCTGGTTCACCGTGCACGGCAAGCAGGGGCATGTGGCTTATCCGGACCGCGCCGCCAATCCGGTGCCGGTGCTGGCGAAACTGGCGGCGACCCTGGCGGCGCACCGGCTGGACGAGGGTTACGAGGCCTTCCAGCCGTCGAACCTGGAACTGACCACGCTGGATGTCGGCAACACCGCGACCAACCTGATCCCGGCCGAGGCGCGCGGGCGGCTGAACATCCGCTTCAATCCCTCGCACACGGGCGAAAGCCTGATGGCCTGGTTGAACGCGGAGGCCGGCAAGGCCCAGGCTGAAAGCGGCCTGCGGATCGAGGTCGAGCACATGCACTCGGGCGACGCCTTCCTGACGCAGAAGGGCGTGTTCGTGGAGGCGGTGCAGGATGCGGTGGAGGCCGAACTGGGCATCCGTCCGGAAGCCTCGACCACCGGCGGCACCTCGGACGCGCGCTTCATCCGCGCCCTGTGCCCGGTGCTGGAGCTGGGGCTGGTCGGCCAGACCATGCACCAGATCGACGAGCGCGTGCCGACGGCGGAGCTGGAAGCGCTGGCCGCCACCTATGAACGGGTGATCCGCACCTGGTTCGCCCGCGCCGCCTAGAGCAGCAGGTCGAGGCCCAGCAGGGCGCCGCCGAACATGGCGCCGAAGGCGACCAGGAAGAAGAAGATCTCCCGCGCCGGACAGCCCCGGCGCTCCAGCCGCATGGGCGGCAATTTCACAGGCAACTCACGCATCCGGTCACTCCCGCAACTCCGGAAGGCTGCGCCCGGTTCGTTGAGCGGCCGTTGAGAAACGTGGTTAGGGCGCGGGCGCCTCAAGGAAGCGCAGGGCGCTGAGCACATGGGTCCGCACGCCCAGGGGCAGGACCTTTTCGTTGACGTCGAAGGCGGGGGAATGGTTCGGCGCGGCCTGGGCCGGGTCCACGCCGTCGGGCGAGGCGCCGAGATGGTAGAAGACGCCCGGAACGGCCTGCGACAGATAGGAGAAGTCCTCCGCCACCGTGGTCGGCGGGGTCGCCGGATTGACGTTCCCCTCGCCCGCCGCCTCGGTCAGGACCGGAGCCAGCCAGGCGGACAGGTCCTCATTGTTGAACACCAAAGCCGCGTTCTGGCGCACCGAGAACTCGGCCGTCGCGCCGTAGGTCTCCGCCACATTGTTGACCGCCCGCTCGGCCCGCCGAACGAGGTCGTCGCGCTCGGCGATGTCGAAGGTGCGCAGGGTGCCCGACAGCGTCGCCGTGTCCGGAATGATGTTGTAGCGCACCCCCGCGTCCAGGGTGGCGATGGTGAAGACCGTCGGCGTGGTCGTCGGATCGATGGTGCGGGCGGTCAGGGCGTTGATTGTCTGCACGATGTCGGCGGAGGCGGCGATGACGTCTACGCCCTTCCACGGCCAGGCGCCGTGGGTCTGGCGGCCGTGCAGGACGATGTCGACCCGATCCGAGGCCGCCATGAAGCCCTGCGGGCGATAGAAGACGGTTCCCGGCCGCCCCGGCACGACGTGCAGGCCGAAGATGGCGTCGGGTCGTGGATCCGAGAGCGCGCCCTCCTCGATCATCAGGGCCGCCCCGCCCTTGGACTCGCCCGGAGGGGCGCCCTCCTCGGCGGGCTGGAAGACGAAGACGATGGTCCCGGCGATGTCGTCCTTCATGCCGGCCAGCACCTCGGCGGCGCCCATCAGCATGGCGATGTGGGCGTCGTGGCCGCAGGCGTGGGCGACGGGCACCGTATTGCCCATGTAGGTCCCGGTGGCGGTGGAGGCGAACGGCAGGCCCGTGGCTTCCAGCACCGGCAGGGCGTCCATGTCGGCGCGCAGGGCGACCGTGCGCCCCGGCCTGCCGCCGCGCAGGATGCCGACCACGCCGGTCCGCCCGACCCCGGTGCGCACTTCCAGCCCGAGCGACCGCAGATGATCGGCGACGACGCCGGCCGTGCGGGTCTCGGCGAAGCCCAGTTCCGGATTGGCGTGCAGGTCGCGCCGCCAGTCGACGACGCGCGGATTGACCGCCTCCACCGCCGCCTCGACCCGGGCCAGCGGGACCTGGGCGTCCGCCTGCCCGGAGACAAGCGCCAGCCCGAGAGCGAGCGAGGACACGGCGATCAGGCGGCGGACGGTCATGGCGATCTCCCCGAAAGTCGCCACCGTGGCAGTCCGTCCGCCCCCTGCGCAAGGCCGCCGTTCAACGGCCCCGCCCTCGGGACGCCATACGTCCAGTCCTGACGCATGCTCCTGCCAGACTCTGCTTTCCGGCTCTCGGGACCAGACGGCGGGGGCGGAAAGGTCAGACGATCTGGACGGTCTGGACGGTCTGGACGGTCTGGACGGTGTTTTTTCGGGCGCTTTCAGATTTTCACCCGGGTAAAATACCCGCGGGACGCGCTCCATCCGGGGGTGACCCCGTGCGGGCGAACGCCTAGGCTTGCGGCCGTGAACCTTCGCTCGCCCGCCTTCGCCATGCTGTTCGCCGTCAGCCTGATCGCGGCGGCCGGCAACATGGCCCTGCAGTCGGTGCTGCCGAACATCGGCCGGACCTTCCAGCTGCGCGACACCCTGGTGTCCGGGGCCTTCGCCATCTCCGCCCTGATGTGGACCCTGGCCTCGCCCTGGTGGGCCCGCCTGTCCGACAGCCTGGGCCGCAAGCGGGTGATGATGATCGGCCTCATCGGCTTCATCCTGTCGATGACCGGCTTCGGCCTGGCCACGACCTCCGGCCTGCAGGGCTGGCTCGGCTTTGCGGTCGCCTTCGCCCTCATGGCCACCGCCCGGACCATCTACGGCGTCTACGGCTCGGCCGCGCCGATTGCGTCCCAGGCCTATGTCGCCGACCGCACCAGCGCCGAACAGCGGACGCAGGCCATGTCGATGCTGGCGTCGGCCCAGGGTCTGGGCACGGTGGTGGGGCCCACCCTCGCCCCGCTGTTCGTCCTGCCGGTCGTGGGACTGGCGGGGCCGATGTACGCCTTCGCCGCCATGGGCGCGGTCGCCCTGCTGGTCGTCTGGCGCAGGCTGCCCAGCGGGGATGTGGTCCGCACCCCCTCCGTCAGCGGCCGCCGGGACCATGCCGGACGCGGGCTGTGGAAGGACCCGCGTGTCCGCGACTACCTGCTCTACGGCCTGCTGGTCACCGGCGCCCAGGCGATCAACATCTCGGTGCTGGGCTTCCACATCATCGACGAACTGGCCGCCGCCGGCACGGCCCAGTCGGCCAGTCACCCCTTCATCGCCCTGGCCATGTTCGCCGGCGCCGCCGCGACCCTGCTGGCGCAGTGGGGCCTGATCCCCATGCTCAAGCTGGAGGCCCGGGACCTGATGCGCTGGGGCGCCGCCCTGGCGCTGGCGGGCAATGTGCTGAGCATCGCCTCGCCCGGCTACTACGGCGTCGTCGTCGGCTATGCGGTGGTGTCCATGGGCGTCGGCTTCGCCCGGCCCGGCTTCACCGCCGGCTCGTCTCTGTCGGTGGGGGCCGCCGAGCAGGGCGCGGTCGCGGGGCTGATGATGTCCCTGGCCGGGCTGAGCTTCCTGGCCCCGCCGGTGATCGGCGTGGCTCTCTATGAGCTGGCCGAGCCCGCGCCCTTCATCGCCAACGCCGTCCTGCTGGCCCTCGCCACGGGCCTCTGCTTCATGAGCGGCGTCCTGCGCGCGGGGCCGCCGGACCTCCCCGACCGGGAGGAAACGCCCTCGCCCGAAACCCCGCCGGCCTCCCAGCCCGGCCCCGAAGGCAACCGCTGAGACGACCTGCGCCCTTTTCTGGCCGCGCCAGCCGTGCCAGATCAGCGCCATGGATACCGCCAAGATCGAAAAACGCATCGGCATTCGCGCCTCGACCGACGCCATCTGGGAGGTCATCGCCGACCTGCCGGGCTGGGACCGCTGGAACCCGGTCGAGACCGGCGTCGAGGGCACGATCGCCTTCGGCGGCCAGATCACCCTCGCCGAGACGATAGAGGGCCTGCCGCAACGTCAGGGCGTCGCGCGCGTCGGCGAATGGCAGCCCTACGCCCAGCTGGTCTGGATGGAGAACCGCGGCCTGTGGTTCCGCGCGATGCGCTATTTCGAGATCGAGGAGCTCGAGCCGGGCAGCTGCATCGCGTCCAACGGCTTCATCTTCTCCGGCCTGCGCGGCGAGATGTTCTTCGACAGGAACCGCAAGCACCTGCGCCAGGCCGTCGACAGCGTGGCCGAGGCCTGGAAGGCGGCGGCGGAAGCCTGAGCCCGCTTGCGGTTAACCACCCCTGGCTCCCTCGCGGTTGACCGAAGTCAACCGCCCTTGGCCCCCTCGCGGTTGACCGAAGTCAACCGCCCTTGGCCCCCTCGCGGTTGACCGAAGTCAACCGCCCTTGGCCATCGTATCCTGGATGCTGATGATCGCCGGCGTCAGGATGACGATGAACAGGACCGGCAGGAAGAACAGGATCATCGGCACCGTCAGTTTGGCGGGCAGGGCGGCGGCCTTCTTCTCGGCGGCCGACAGGCGCAGTTCGCGGTTTTCCTTGGCCATCGTCCGCAGGGCGGCGCCCAGCGGCGTGCCGTAGGTCTCGGCCTGGGTCATGGCGGTGGCGACGGACTTCACCCCCGGATGGTTGGTCCGCTTGGCGAGGCCCTCATAGGCCATGCGGCGGTCCGGCAGATAGCTGAGCTCGGCCGACAACAGGGTCAGCTCCTCGGCAAGGTCGATGGACGCGCCGCCGATCTCCTGGCTGACCTTCTGGATGGCCGCCTCGATCGACATGCCCGCCTCGACGCAGATCAGGAGCAGATCCAGAGCGTCCGGGAAGGCCTGCATGATCGAGGTCTTCCGCTTGGCGATCCGGTTGGCCAGGAAGATGTTGGGCGCATAGAAGCCGATCACCGCCGCGACCATGCAGAGGGTGACCCGGGTCATGAACGCCAGGCCGAAATCATTGAAGATGAACAGGTAGAAGACCGCGACCGCCAGCAGGATGAAGGGCATCGAGAAGCGGAAGAAGTAGAAGGTCGTGAGCGGCTTGGGCCCGCGATAGCCGGCCTGGGCCATCTTGTCGGCGACCTTGGGGTCCTCCAGCAGCTTGGTCAGGTTCAGCTGTTCGACGACCCGCTTCTTGAAGCCCTCGTCGGTGTGACGCAGCCCGCCGGGCCCGCCCTGGGCGATGGCCTGCCGCGACCGCCGCTTGAGCTCCTCGCGCCGGACCGAGACGGCCTTCATGCGGTTGTCGAGGCTGGCGCCCTGCCCGATCGACCCCAGCAGGGTCACCAGGGTGGCGAACACCAGAACGCCGACACCGAGGCTGAGGAGGTTCTGGACGTTGGTGAAGAAGGCGATGAAGGTTTCCATGACCTGTCCTCAGAACTTGAACGAGATCATCTTCTTCATCACGAAGACGCCGAAGCCCATCATGACGACCGCGACCAGCAGCATGAACTGGCCGCGCGGATCGGTGAACAGCTTGGCCATGTAGGCCGGGGTGGTCAGACTGACCAGAATCATCACCGCCGGCGGCAGCGAGCCGATGATGCCGGCCGACGCCGTGGCCTCGGATGACAGGGCCTTGATCTTCTCGCCCATCATCTTGCGCGCGCGCAGGACGGTGGTGAGGTTCGACAGCGCCTCGGCCAGGTTGCCGCCCGTCTTCTGCTGGATGCCGATGACGATGGAGAAGAATTTGAGCTCCGGCGTCGGCATGCGCTCGTACATCTTCTCCAGCGCCTGCGGCAGGGTCAGGCCCACGCCCATGCCCTCGACCAGTTTCTGGAACTCCGGCCCCAGAGGCGCGGGGCTTTCCCGGGCGATGATCTTGAAACAGTCGTGGACCGGCAGGCCAGACTTGATGCCCCGCACGATCACATCGACCGCGTCCGCGAAATGGCTCGAGAACTTCTTCATCCGCCGTTTGCCGAGGAAGCCGACGACCCAGCGCGGCAGGCCCAGGCCGACGATCACGGCGGCGCCCAGGCAGATCAGGATGTTGAGGCCGAACAGCAGCGGCAGCAGGAAGGCGAAGATCCCGAGCACGGCGCTGATGATCCAGAAGGTGCGCACCGTGGTCGACAGCCCGGCCTGCTTGAGCTTGGAGGCCAGGCTGACCCGCGCCTTGCGCTCGGCCTTCTCGGACTCCTGAAGCTGCAGCATGATCTGCTTGCGGCGGGCTTCCGGCGTGTTGGCGGCCGCCCGCTTGGCGGCGCCGGCGGCCTGTTTCGGGCCACTGAAGGTCTGGGCGCGCTTGATCGCGGCGTCGCTGGAATCACCGCCTCCGACGAAGGCCCAGCCCAGGCCGCCGATGGTGATGAACGCCAGGACGGCGGCAAGGATCGGAAGCATCGGCCCTACTCCGCCGCGTCCAGCGCTTCGGCCAGCTCGCGCTCCAGACCGTAGTAACGGGCGCGGTCCCAGAAGCGCGGGCGGGCGATGCCGGTGGAGCGGTGACGGCCGACGATCTTGCCGTTCTCGTCCTCGCCGGTGATCTCGTAGACGAACAGGTCCTGGGTGACGATGACATCGCCTTCCAGGCCGACCACCTCGGTGATGTGGGTGATGCGCCGCGAACCGTCGCGCAGGCGGGCGGCCTGGACGATGACATCGACCGAGCCGACGATCATCTCGCGGATGGTCTTGGACGGCAGGCCGTAGCCGCCCATGGTGATCATCGACTCCATCCGGCTGATGGCCTCACGCGGGGAGTTGGCGTGCAGCGTGCCCATCGAGCCGTCGTGGCCGGTGTTCATGGCCTGCAGCAGATCGAAGGCCTCAGGTCCGCGGACCTCGCCGACGATGATCCGCTCGGGGCGCATCCGCAGACAGTTCTTCACCAGATCCCGCATGGTGATCTGGCCCTGCCCTTCCAGGTTCGGCGGGCGGGTTTCCAGGCGGACGACGTGCGGCTGCTGCAGCTGCAGTTCCGCGGCGTCCTCGCAGGTGATGACGCGCTCGGTCGGGTCGATGAAGGCGGTCAGGGTATTCAGAAGAGTGGTCTTGCCCGAGCCGGTGCCGCCCGAGATGACCAGATTGCAGCGCGACGCGCCGATGACGCCGAGCACGCGGGCGCCCTCGGGACTGATGGAGGCGTACTCCACCAGATTCTTCATCGTCAGCTTGTCTTTCTTGAACTTCCGGATCGTCAGCGTCGGGCCGTCGATCGCCAGCGGCGGGGCGATGACGTTGACGCGCGAGCCGTCGGGCAGGCGGGCGTCGCAGATCGGCGAACTCTCATCCACGCGACGGCCGACCTGCGACACGATCCGCTGGCAGATGTTCATCAGCTGGGCGTTGTCGCGGAACCGGACATTGGTCAGCTGGACCTTGCCGCCGACCTCGATGAACACCCGGCCGGCGCCGTTGACCATGATGTCGGCGATGTCGTCGCGGCTCAGGAGCGGTTCGAGCGGGCCATAGCCGAGGACGTCGTTGACGATGTCCTGGACCAGATGCTCCTGCTCGGCGACCGACATGGAGACGTTCTTGATCGCCACCAGTTCGGCGACGATGTCGCGGATTTCCTCGGCCGCGGCCTTGGGATCGAGCTGGGCCAGCTGGGCCAGGTCGATGGTGTTCATCAGGGCGTTGAAGATCGTCGTCTTCGTCGCGTGATAATAGTCCGACTGCTCGCGGACGATCTCCGCGACCTGCTGGGCCTTCTTCAGCTGTTCGAAGCCGGGCGTAGCCTTCGGTCCGGGTCCGGCCGCCTTGGGCGGGGGGGCTGCGGGGCGCGGACGCGCTGCGAGCGCGTCCAGCCGGTCGACGCCCTCGGCCTGCGGGGCCGCCGCCGGGCGTTGGGCCTCGGCGAGCTCCGCCTCGGCCCCGCCGAAGGCGAAAGCCTGGGTCTGCACGCCCTGCTGGGGCTGGAACAGGGGTTCGGCGGCGAGCGCGGGCGCGGGTTCGGGCGCCGCCGGAGCGGGGCGGGGCGCCGCTGCGGGACTTCCGGGCTGGGCTGTGCGCTTGCCGAACACGCCTTACGACTTCTTCCTGAACAGGCCGGAGAACATGGAGGTCTTGCCGCCGCCGCCCTTCGGCGCCGACAGCAGCGGCACTTCGCGCCGCGACACGATCTGGGCCAGGGTCTGGAAGGCCTCCGCCGCCTTCGACTTGCCGCCCGCGTCGAGAATCATCTGACCGTTGTTGGCGGCCGCGCCGAACGTCTTGGCGTCGAACGGGATGATCAGGCTGGGATGCACGCCGAGGGCGTTGCCGAACTCCTTGGCCGGGATTTCCGGACGCCCCGGCACGCCGACCTGGTTCAGCACAAGACGCGGCGGCGCATCGTTCGGCCGTCCCTGCCGGATCAGGTCGATCATGTTCTTCGCGTTCCGCAGCGAGGCCAGATCCGGCGTGGCGACGACCACGACCTCGTCGGCGCTGATCAGCGTGCGACGCATCCAGGACGACCAGACGTGCGGCAGGTCCAGCACCACGAACGGCGCGGTGGCGCGAATACGGGTGGTCACCTCCTCGAAGGCGTCCGGGCTGATCTCCCAGTCGGCGTCGAGGGTGGCGGGCGCGGCGAACAGGCTGAGCTTGTCCGTGCAGCGGACCATCATCCGGTCCAGCAGGACAGGGTCAAGGCGGTCCGGCTGGGACAGGGCGTCGGCGACGCCGTTCAACGGGTCCTGGTTGAAGTCCAGCCCGGCGGTGCCGAAGGGCAGGTCATAGTCGACGATGACGGTGTTGGCGCCGATCCGCTCCGACATCGCATAGGCGGTGTTGTGGGCGACGGAGCTGGAGCCGGACCCGCCCCGCGCGCCGACGAAGGCGATCGACCGCCCGACGAAGGGCTGGGCCGGGTCGGCGAACAGGCCGCCGATCGCGGCGATCAGTTGCAGGGGCTGGAGCGGAGCGACCAGGTACTCGCTGACCCCGCGGCGCATCAGCTCACGGAACAGGAGGATGTCGTTGGTCGCGCCGATGACGATGACCTTGGTGCCCGCGTCGCAGACCTCGGCCAGCTGGTCGACCTCCCACAGCAGGGTCTGGGGATCCTTCAGGCACTCGACCACGATCAGCGGCGGGGTCGGCTCGTGCTGATAGGCCTCGACGGCCGCGGCGACGCCGCCGACGCGGATCTGGGTCGTCGCCCGGGACAGGCGGCGGTCCTGACCGGCCCGCTCGGCGGCCGCCAGGGTGTCCTGACGCTCGGCGAACACATGGATGGCGATGCGCGGCACCGAGACCTCGGCCGTGTGGCCGATGCCGACGGGTGGCGAGAAGGCGGCCTGCGCCCCGGCGACCAGCTCACCCACGGGGTTGAACTCCTCCGACGAGGCGATCGGTTCCGGCAGGGCGGGACGCGGCGGCTGCGGCGCCGCGGGCGGAGCCTGTACAGCCGGCGCGGTGAACTGGAGCGGCGGCCGACGCGCGGCATCACCCTCGGCGGCCGGCGCCTCGGCAGCCGGGAAGGCGGGTTCGCCGCTTCCCGGGGCGGCATAGCCCATGTCGAGGTCGAACTCGTCGTCCTCGAAGTCGTCAAAGGGGCGGGGCGCGAAGGCGTTGCTCATGTGACCTAGTCCACCGCCCGCGAGATGCCGCCCTGGATCAGGGTCTCCTGCGGCGCCGAGGTCGGCTGGCCCTGACGGTAATGATCGAAGACCACCGCCGAGCGGCCGGAGTCCGTGGGGCTCATCGCGCGGGCGCCCAGGATGTCGCGCGGATCGGCGATCTGCGTCGCCATGTTGGCGGTGATGGCGCAACCCAGCCCGATCGAGGACTGGTTCGAATAGCGGCCGCCCATGTCGCGGGGTTCGGCCGCGCAGTTCGGAATGGACGCCCGGACGACGCCGAAGCCGGCCAGGACGGGTGCGCGGGGATCCGGCGCATCATAGCCGGTGACCTCGATATTCTGCGCGGGCACGCCGGCCGCCTCGAGGGCGGAGCGCACGGCCCAGGTCTGCCGGGCGGCGGCGGCGTCATCGCCCGACGGCCCCTGAACCTGCAGACGCCCCACGCCCGTGCCCCGGTATCGGGCCGCCAGATCCTGCAGCGCGGCGATCTGGGTCGACGACAGGCCCTCGTCGTGCACCGACAGGGCGATGCGGTCGAGACCGGGCTCCGTGCGCAGCGTGTAGCGGCTGAGCGGGGTGAGGGGCGGCGCGTCGCCGGCGCCGCTGGAGGCGCAGCCGGCCACCAGGGCCGCGGCGGACAGGCTGAGGAGCAGGGTACGGATCACGGGAGCCCTCATTCGATCACATAGCCGACCGGACCGTTCCAGCCGGCGCCGGCCGTGACCACGGCGCCGTCGCGGGGCGCGTAGTGCTGGTTCAGCTGGCCGAACAGCAGGGTGCGGGCGTCGTTGGCGATCTGCAGGCCGTCCGCCGGCGTCTGCAGGGTCCCGGCAGCGGTCGGGGAGACGATGTAGGCCTCAACGATGATCACCAGCTCGGTTTCGCCCGAGATGTAGTCGCGCGACCGGAACAGGGCGCCCAGCACCGGCAGCTCGCCGAGCGCCGGCAGGGAGTCGATGTTCTGGCGGGTGTCTTCCCGCAACAGGCCGGCGATCATCAGCGATCCGCCCGACGGCAGCTCGACCGTATTCGACGCGCGGCGGACGTTCAGGCCCGGAATGACCAGGCTGGTGTCGGCCCCGCCGCCCAGGGTGAAGGCCCCGACCTGGGTCAGTTCGGACACCTCGGTCGACAGCTGCAGGGAGATGCGGCCCGGCGACAGGACGATCGGCCGGACGGCCAGACGAACGCCGTAGGGCTTGAACTCGACGCTGACCTTGCTGCCGCCGCCGTCCGAGCTCTCCTGCCCGACCGGGACCGGAAACTCGCCGCCGGCCAGGAACTCGGCGGCCTCGCCGTTGGCGGTGGTGATGTTGGGCTCGGCCAGGATCCGGACCAGGCCGGCGCGCTCGAAGGCCCGCAGGGCGGCGTTGGTCGTCGATCCGTCCCCGGCCGCGTCGGTGTAGCGGATCACGCCGCCGCCGAGCTGGTTGCCGTTGACCGCGAAGGTGGCGCCCTGCGTCAGCGACAGGCCGGTTCCGACGCTGGCCAGAACCGCGGTGGCGTCGAAGCCCAGTTGCTTGATGGCCGTCCGCTGGACTTCGACCACGCGGGCGCGGACCATGACCTGGTCCGAGCCGGCGATGGTCATCATGTTGATGACCTTCTCGGGCGCGGAGACGAAGGCGCGGGCGACCTGGCTGGCGCGGTCCGCCTCGCCGGGGCTAAACACGGTGCCGGTCAGGATGACGCTGTCGTTGACCGCCTCGGCGTGCACATTGGCGTTGGGCATCACCCGGTTCAGGGTGTCCTGGAGCGCCGACACCCCGGCGTCGACGCGAACGCGCAGCGACAGGATGGTGCGTCCGGCGCTGTCCAGCACGACCGCGTCGGTTTCGCCCGGCTGCAGGCCGATGATGGTGATGCGGCGCGGCGAGTGCAGCATCGCCTCGGCGACGGTCGGATTGGGCACGATCACGTCGCGGGCGTCCGCCGGCAGGTCGACGGCCATGGACGAGCCGCGCGGCAGATTGATCAGCTGCGACTGCGAGCCCATGGACACGGCGGCGCGGCTCTGCGCGAAGACCGGCGCGACCGGCGTGGTCGCGGCGACGGTCAGACCCGCGAGGGCGAGGGCGAGAAGGCGCTTCATTGGACCACCACCACTTCCGGCGCGCCGCCCCGGTAGACGCGGACGGCCGAGGACTGCAGGCGCCGCGCGGGAGCCACGCTGCCGGACGGACCGCCGGTGTCGGCATAGGAACGGAGCACGAGGCTGAGCTCGCCCTCGGACTTGGCCAGGGCGAGGGCCTCCGCATCACGCGGTCCGACCTCCAGCGTCGCCGTCGCGCCGATGACCGCCTGGGCGTCGTCGCCGGCGCGGGTCGACTGATCGATGGCCAGAACCTTGATGTTCTGCATGACGGTGGCCGAGGTGAATTTGGCGCGGTCGCCCTCGGACGAGCCCAGGTTCGACAGATTGGTTTCTCGGGTCAGCACCACATCGACGCGATCTCCCGGCAGGATGAAGCCGCCGGCGGCGGTCTCGACCGTCACCCGGATGGCCATGGCGCGCATGCCCGGCTCCAGATAGGCGGCCATGTAACCGCTGTCGCCGGCGCGGACGATCTTGCGCATGACGATGGGTTCGCCGGCCAGAATGGGCTCGCGCACGACCGAACCGACATAGTCGGCCTTGGCGCCGCCGGTGGCGAGATTGGTCGCGGCGCGGGTGACGGAGGCGACCGCGCCCTCGGGCTTGTCGTCCGCCGGCGCGGCCTCGGCCGGGGTGGCGGCCGAGGGGACCGGCACGGAGCCGTCGGTGATGAAGACCGGATTGACCTCGTCGACGGGCCAGTCCTTCCACTCCATGTCGCCTTCACTCAGGCGCTGGCCCGGCTGAAGGTCTTTCGCCGCGACCAGGACCTTGGCCATCGGCCGGGTTTCGGCCGGGGCGGCGGTGGCGACGGCCGTCGGCTGTCCGCCGGACGATCCCATGGCGCGCACGACCAGCGCGAGGCCGATGGCGGCGACGGCGGCGATGCAGATCACGATGATACGGGCAGGCTTCATCGACGGTCTCCGGCGGGCGTCCCGGACACGTGAATCGGTCCTTCGGCCCCCTACCGTTAACGAACATGCCGGGCGCGGGTTAACGCGGACCTAAGTCCCGCGCGGCGCGCATCAACCCGCGATGAAATGCGCCATCAGCGGCGCCGACGGATAGGCGATCAACGCGCCGGCGGCGATCGCGACGCCGTAGGGGATGTCGCCCTTGGGCTCCATCAGGGTGGTCATCCAGCCCGGCGCGCCGGCCAGGTAGGGCCGGAACTGGGCGCGGGCCAGGATCAGGAACAGGCAGAACAGACCGCCCATCAGCCCCGTGTAGACGAGGAACAGACCCGAGCCCTGCAGGCCGAGCCAGAGGCAGGCCGACGCCATCAGCTTGGCGTCTCCGCCGCCGATCCAGCGCAGGGCGAACATCCCCATACCGACCAGAAGGGCGGTGAAGGCGACGCCGAAATGCACGGCGACATCCCCCAGCGGCAGCCCGGCCACGAGGGCCGCGGGCAGGAAGCCGGCGATCAGGGCGAGAGAGATCCAGTTCGGGATCTTCATCGTCGTGAGGTCGCTCAGCCCGCCGACAATGACGAGCATCGGCATCACGCCGAGAAGGATCAGGGTGAGGGTGTCCATCCTCATGCCTTGCCACGGACGCGGTTAAGACCGGGTTTCCCGCAAAGCAAAAAGGGCCGGGGCGTTCGCGCCCCGGCCCCTTCGATTTCAGGACCGTGGGTCCCGGGCTTATTCGCCCGCTTCGCCACCCATGCCGGTCACGACTTCGTTGAACTTGCCCTTGATGGTCGTGCCGAGCGCGGTCACGGCCGAGATGATCACGACGGCGATCAGGGCGGCGATCAGGCCGTACTCGATGGCGGTGGCGCCCGACTCGTCGGACATGAATTTCGAAACGAACTTGGTCATCTGGTATCCCTTCCCGGAACAGGTCGATTGAGAGGCAGTGGGGAAGCCGGTCACCCGTCCTGCCCCCGAACGTCTCCAGAGTGCAGCGTGCTTGTTAAATCAGCGCGTACGAACGTGTTTACTGCGCCGTTTACAGACTGGCGGAAGTAACCGACCCGAACGCCCACGGAAAAGGGCCGGGACGTCGCCGTCCCGGCCCTCGCCGGTTTCAAGACCTTGGGCCTGGGGCTTATTCGCCCGCTTCGCCGCCCATGCCGGTCACGACTTCGTTGAACTTGCCCTTGATGGTGGTGCCGAGGGCGGTCACGGCCGAGATGATCACGACGGCGATCAGGGCGGCGATCAGGCCGTACTCGATGGCGGTGGCGCCCGACTCGTCGGACATGAATTTCGAAACGAACTTGGTCATGGTCATAAATCCTTATGGACAGGGTTTCGCGAGCTAACTGACGCGGGGGGAGCCGGCAGCCCGCTTGACCCCCAAAACGCAGGATGGTTATCGCCCGGATCGGTTAAGGTCCGGTCTGCGTGCGTGGTTACCTGCAGATTTACTGTAAAAATCCGGCCGAAATCTTCCGCAGGGGTTTCACGGTCCATTTCAGACTTTCTTGAGAAATGCCGGTCAGTGTCCGGACACGCTCCCGCGCGCGCCCGTTCATTGGAAGTCGTCGCCATGTCCCGCCCCATCCGCCTCGCCGCCGCCCTCGCCGCCGCCGCCGTCATGGCCGCGCCCGCCGTGGTCTCGGCCCAGTCCGCCAGCCTGAATGTCGAGATCGACCAGGCGCGCCGGGTCCAGCTGCGCGGCTCCGCCGGGTCAGTGATCGTCGGCAACCCGGCGATCGCCGACGTGACCGTCGTGGACGCCAACACCCTGTACATCACCGGCAAGGGCTACGGAGTGACCGAGGTCATCGCCGTGGACCCCGTCGGCCGCACCGTCTTCCAGAGCCAGGTCGTCGTGACCGCCGGCGACGGCGGCGGACGGGTCCGGGTCTGGCGCGGCGCCCAGGCGACCGAGATGGCCTGCGCCAGCTCGTGCTCGCCGTCCGTGCGCGCCTCGGGTCTCGGCGGCGACGCGACCCCGTAGGGCCGTGCTTCCGGCCTCCAGAAAAGTCAGGCGACCGTCGCGGCAGGCCCGTGAAGGCTCCAGCGCCGTGGAGTTCGCCATGGTCGCCCTGCCCTTCTGCCTGATGATGTTCGCCGTTCTGGAGCTCGGCCTGGTGTTCGTCACCGACTCCGTTCTGGAGAACGCCACCATCGAGACGGGCCGCTTGGTCCGCACCGGACAGGCCAGCGCCCAGGGCATGGACGCCACGCGGTTCAAATCCGCCGTCTGCGCGCGCATGAGCGTGTTTTCCGCCGACTGCCCGAGCCGGCTGAGCGTGGATGTGCGGGTGATCCCCCAGTTCAATACGACCCCGCCCGACCCCCTGGCCGGAGGGACCTTCAATGAAGGCGCCCTGACCTATTCGAACGGCCAGCCGGGCGATCTGATCCTGGTCCGCGCCTGGTATCGCCAGCCGCTGCTGACCAGCTTCATGAGCCAGGGGCTGTCGCGCCTGAACGACGGCACCGTCCGCATGACCGCCACCACCGCCTTCCGGAACGAACCCGGATGACGCGCCCCGGCCTCCTTCGCCGTTTCGCGGGCGACGACCGGGGGATCTCGGCCGTTGAGTTCGCCTTGCTGGCCCCGGTGCTGATCGCCTTCTACCTGGGCCTGTCCGAGTTCTGTCAGGGCTATATGGCCCAGAAGCGGATGGGCCATGTCGCCTCGATGGTCGCCGATCTGGTGGCGCAGGAGGAGACGGTGACCACGGCCAACCTGGACGACATCTTCGACATCGGCGGGCTGATCATGAAGCCGTTCAGAACGACCACGCTGAAGATCCGCGTCAGCAGCGTGACCCGGTCGGGAAGCCAGGTTCGGGTCGACTGGAGCCGGGGAGACGGCATGACGGCGCGGGTCAGGAATTCGCTTGTGACGCTGCCGCCCGACTTCCTCGCGGACGGCCAGAGCGTGATCATGTCCGAAGCCACCTATGACTATGACTCGCCGGCCGACTATCTGATGCCGGGGCTGACCCGCTTCACCCACACCTACTATCTGCGGCCGCGGACGACCGACAAGACGCTCTGCCCGGCCTGCTAGGGACCGATCAGGGCCTCGCGAAGCGCACGGATCTTGACCTCCGTCTCGGCCAGTTCAGCGGCGGGAACGCTGTCGGCGACGATCCCGGCGCCGGCGAGCGTGCGGAAACGCCAGCCCCCCGCTTCCCGCTCGAAGGCCGCGGTCCGGATCAGGACCGAGGCGGTCAGCCGACCCTCCCCGATGTGGAACAGGCTGCCGCACCAGACGCCGCGCGGCGGCTCATGGGCGGCGATGACCTTCATGGCCTGATGCTTGGGCGCGCCGGTGATGGAGCCGGGAGGGAAGCCGGCCTCCAGCAGGTCCGCCGCCCCGACCTCCGACCTCGCCCGCGCGGTTACGGTCGAGACCAGATGATGGACCGTCGGCAGGCTCTCGATCTCGAAAAGCCGCTCGACTTGCACCGATCCCGGGACAGCGACGCGGGCGAGGTCGTTCCGCATGAGATCGACGATCATCAGGTTCTCGGCGCGGTCCTTTGCGCTGTCCGCCAGCTCTGCGGCGAGGGCGGCGTCGCAGGCGGGATCCGGATCGCGCGGCCGGGTGCCCTTGATCGGCCGGGTTTCGATCCGGCCGGCGTCGAAGATCAGGAAAAGTTCCGGCGAGTTCGACACGATCGCCCGGTCGCCGAGCCGCCAGAAGGCGCCGTAGGCGGAGGCGCGGCCGGCCAGACGGAGCAGGACATCAAACGGGTCCGCGTCGGCGTGCAGGGCGCCGGTCCACGCCCGGGCGATATTGGCCTGGAACAGCTCGCCCGCGGCGATGCGGGCGACCACATCGGCCACCGCGGCCTCATAGGCGGCCGGCGGCGCCTCGGGCTCAAGCCTGTCGGCGGGCGGCGAAGGAAGGACCGGATTCACGGCCGTGGCGAGCCAGCCGGCGGCGATGTCCGCCGCCACGCCCGCAGCGGCCGGATCAACGCCCCGGCCGATCGCGAAGACCTGCCGCGTCTCGTGGTCGAAGGCCAGCATGGCCGGATAGCGGGCCAACATCAGGTCGGGCCAGACCGACGGACGGGGACCGGTGGCCGGGCGGGCGCCGGCGTCATAGGCCAGCAGGCCGACCACGCCGTCTGCGAAGTCCGGGTCGCGCAACCGGTCCAGCCCGGCCCCGACCGGCTCGATCACCACCCGGTCCGGATCGGCGGCCACGAAAGACCATCGCCCCAGGGCGCCCCCGTCCGACAGCAGGGCGAGCGCCCCGTCCCGGCGACGCAGGCCGTTGGCGACGGCGAGGGGCTCGCGCCACGTCAGGGGCCGACGCTCGACCGCCGGGAGGCTCACGCGGACAGCCGTTCGCCGATCCGGTCCCGGAGGGCGGCGTCCACCCCCAGCGCCTGTTCGAGATAGGCGTCGAGAGATCCGTGCCGCTCCTCGATCCCGGCGATGGCGGTCTCCAGATAGACCGGCTCCACGCCGAGGAAGGCCACGACGGCGTCGTGGGCGGCGGGGCGGCCGGTGGTTTTCTCCAGCTGCCGGGCGACGCGGGGGGCCATGCCTTCCAGATCCACAGCGGAATTGGTCAGCAGATAGTCGGCCATCAGGTCATCACGATGCACGCCGAGCAGGTGGTGGGTCAGGGCGGCGAGCGTCCCGGTGCGGTCCTTGCCCGCGGTGCAGTGGATCAGGACTGCGCCCTCCCCGTCGCCGAGCGCGCGGAAATAGCGGGCGAACAGGTCGAGGTGAGCCGGCTCGAACGGCAGGGTTCGATAGATGCCGGTCATGAAGGTCCGGCCCGCGTCCACGGTCAGGTCGGCGGTGCGCAGGAAGCGGATGTGCGGGGCCTCACCGTCGGGGCCGAGGTCGCTGTCGAGCACCTGACCGGCCCAGCCGACCGGGCGTTTCGACGGCTGGTCGCGACGCTCGCCGGGACGGCGCAGGTCCACGATGGTCCCGATGCCCAGCGCGCCCAGCCGGTCGAGGTCGGCGTCCGAGACCCGCGCCTGATGGGCCGAGCGGAACAGACGGCCCCGGGCGATCCGGCGACCGGCGGCGGTGTCGTAGTCGCCGTAATCGCGGAAATTATCGAGGGCGTCGAAGCGGTGGATACGATCCGTCATCCCCCTGCTCTAGCCGGTTCAGGGCTTGCCGACGAGGCCCTGCATGGCGTCGAGATAGGCGACGAAGGCCTTGCGCCCGGCGGGGGTCATGGAGGCCTCGGTCAGGGGCTTGCGGCCCTCGAACCGTTTGCTGACGGCGACGAAGCCGGCGTCCTCAAGCTTGCGCAGATGGACGGACAGATTGCCGTCCGTGGTCTGCAATCGGGTCTTCAGGGTGTTGAAGTCGGCGCTGTCGACTCCGGCCAGCACGGCCATGATACCCAACCGGACACGCCCGTGGATGACGTCGTCGATGCGGTTGATGTCGAACTCTTCGGCCATGGCTCAGGCCGATTTCGCTTGGCGCATCAGCAGGAAGCCCGGCACGGCCATCAGCAGGAAAAGGGCGGCGGCGTAGGCGAGATAGATGGCCGCGCTCCCTGCGAACAGGCCGACCGCAGGCGCGGCGATGAAGGACGCGACCGCCAGCAGGCCCAGGGGACGCGACTTCATCATGGTCGCCGTCACCCCCCAGCCCATGCCGTAGAAGGCCAGGATGATCGAGGGGATCAGCCAGAACATTGTGCTGTTCTGGTCCACGCCGATGCGGGCCGAGACCACGAACATCGCGGCGAACAGGGCGAAGATGCCCCAGCCCACGCCCGACCAGATGGTCCCGATGGCGCGCTGGGCGGCGGTGCGGACGCCCTCGGCGCGGCGCAGGCGCAGGATCAGGGTGACGCAGACCACCAGGAAGACGCCGGTGGCGATCAGCCATTCCATGCCCGCGGCGGCGTACTGGGCCAGGATCAGCCCGGTCATATGGGCCCAGTGGATCAGGCTGGTGACGCCGTAGATCAGGCCCGCGGCGAGCAGGATGGAGGCGCCGCGCATGGGGCCGGTTCCATTCTCCTCGGCCAGCTGGCGCAGCCAGGCGATGTCGGCGGGGGCGTTGTCAGAGTCGTGGGTCATTGCGGGTCTCTTCTTTCAGGCCTTGCGGCCGGACGCCAGCCAGGCGCCGGGGATGAGGACAAAGGCGAACAAGGCGCCGGCGTAGACGAGGTATTGGGTCGGGGTCCCCAGGACGGAGACCGCGATCAGGGCGGCGCACAGGGCGCCGAGCGCCGGGACGACCATCCAGAGGCGGCGGGCACGGACGGCGGCGGCGCTCCAGGCGACGACATAGATGCCGATGCTGACCGGGGTCATCCAGAACATGGCGCTGAAGTCGTAGCGGATCAGGGAGACCGCCAGCAGGCTGAGGGCGGCAAGGATCATGGCGAAGATGCCGAAGCGCGACCAGCGGCCGGCGCGGCGGGCGGTTTCGCCGCCGACCCGGCGCAACCGGGCCAGAACGACAAAGAAGGCGGTGATGGCGATCGGCCAACTCAGGCCGAGCACGGCGGGATGCAGATGCAGCAGACCGCTCTGGACCCCGTACTGGAACAGGTTGGACAGGCCGAAGACGGTTCCGGCGAGGGTCAGCACCCGCCCGGCGGCAACGGCCAGGGTCGGCTCGGACGGGGCGATGGCGGCGGGCAGGACGGCGGCGGTCATGGGGATGTTCCCGGTTGCGATAGCGTCGATGTAGACGAAGAACTTTATGATGTAAAGTTCTTCGTGACGGACACCGAAGGACTGGATGATCCCCTCTCCCCGAGGGACAGGGCACGCGTGTTCGCCGCTTCGGCCGAAGCGGTGATGGGAAGGGCGCGGGACGCCGGGCCTCGCCCGGGGTTTGATAGATTTACCGTTTCGACGAGATCAGCGTCCCGCGTGGTCGTTTGTACGCGCGCACTCCGGCTGGCGGCCTTGCGTTATGGCCTTGCCGGATCACCGCCGGGAACATTGCTGCTCCCGACGCGGGGCGGACATGACAGGTGCATCAGGGACCGACAGCGGCCCGCAGTCCAACAGCGCGCGGCGAGCAGGCGGACGGGATCCATCCCCGCCCTCAAGGCCCCCTGCACTCTCCCTCGCGCAGGCTTCATCGCTCCACCACAGCCCGCCGTCGTCGAGCAGCGTGGATCCGACGCCCTCCCCATCGACGGGATGCGGGAAGTATGGGGCGGGCGGAAGGGCAGCCAGTTTCGTGACGCTGGCTGGAGCCGGTTATTGAACTGGGTCAGAGGGTTGGGTGGTGGAGATTGCGGGGATTCAAGATGAACTCGCCCGTATTTCCGGGAGACGGAGGACGGCCCGACCCCTCCGTCACGGCGCGAAGCCGCGCCGCGCCACCTCCCCACTGCGTGGAGAGGTGAGACCCCTCCGTCTCGTCGGCTTCGCCGCCGAGCCACCTCCCCGCTTTGTGGAGAGGTGAACCGCGGTCCTCACCTCTCCGGCGAAGCCGGGGAGGGGGACCATGCGAAGCCCTTGGGCGAAGCATGGTGGAGGGGTGATCGTGGAGAGGTGAACGGCTTGCGGGACCGTCAGGCGCGCGCGACAACCTTCGCCATGAGCACCAGCTACAACCGCATCGCCTATGAGGCGCTCGAGGTCTGCAATGGCGTGACCCTGGCTGCGGTCGAGGGCGCCGTGGCGCGGACAACGGTGCAGCCCGGCGCGCGCGCAACCGACGTCGGAACGGGCAATGCGACCGTAGCCATCCGGCTGGCGCAGACCTTCGGCCTCACGACGACGGCCGTCGAATATGATCCGGTGATGGCCGAGCTGGCCGCCGACCGGATCGCGCAGTCGGGCGCGGCGGTCGAACTGGTCGTCGGCGCGGCGGCGGAGGTTCTGGCCAAGGGGCCGCCGCAGGCTCTGATCACCGCGCTGGGGACCACAAACATCAACGGCGAGACCCGCCCCACACCTGAAGCCGGCTTCGCCTTCCTGAAGACGCGGCTGACGCCGGGCGGCTGGTTGTTGTGGGGAGATCTGGTGTGGATCGCCGAGCCGCCCGCGCCGTTGCGGATGATCGCCGAGGCGACCAATCAGTACACGGACGATGCGGGTTGGAAGGCCTCCGCCGAGGCGGCGGGGTTCGAGGTCGTGTGGTCGGAGATTTCACCCCAGGCGGTGTTCGACGCCTATGCGGCGGCGGCGGACGGGGCGGCGCGCGACTGGCTGGCGGCGAACCCGGACGCGCCCGAGGCGTCATCGGTCCAGGCCGTCGCCGACCGGGTGAAGATGGTGCTGGAGTTCGGTCGCCCCTTCATCGGCTTCGGGCTCTACCTGCTGAAGGCCAGAGCCTGATCAGGCCGTTCTGATGATCCCGTTCGACGCCTGAACCGGCCATGGGGTCAGACGGCCGCCCGCGCAGGGCCCGCCGGTGCAGATGCCGGTCAGGGGTTCGAACACCGCCCCGTGCCAGCCGCACAGGATCAATGCGCCGTCCGGGGTGAGATACTGGTCCAGTTCCATCGCCAGCGGATAGCCGGCATGCGGACAGCGGTCGACGTAGCCCGCCACCTGCCCGTCCTTACGGATCACGAAACCGTGAAAAAAGGCCTCGCCGATCTGGAGCACGAAGGCGCGCGCGCCCGGATCGGCGATGTCGCCCTCGGCGCAGAGAGCGACATCGGGCGGGGTCTTCCAGACCCGCTTCCGCTCGGCCTGAGCCTCGGACACGGTCAGTCGCGCTCGGCGCGCAGGGGGCGGGACAGCAGGTTGTCGATCACCGCATCCACGGTCGTCTCGCCGCCCAGCAGGGCCGCGACCGCCAGGGAAATGGGCATGTCGACGCCCATTTTCTTCGCCAGCTCGCGCACGGCGGGTGCGGATTCGTAGCCCTCGGCCACGGAACGCTTGCCTGCCAGCGCCTCCTCGACGCTCTGCCCCTGGCCGAGCGCGAGACCCAGGCTCATGTTCCGCGACTGGGGGCTGGAACAGGTGAGAACCAGATCCCCCAGGCCGCAGAGGCCGGCGACCGTCTCGGCCTGCCCGCCCAACGCAACGCCCAGGCGGGTCATTTCCGCGAAACCCCGGGTGATGATGGCGGCGTGGGCGCTGCGCCCCAGACCCTTGCCCTCACTCATCCCGCAGGCGATGGCGAGCACGTTCTTGATGGCGCCGCCGACCTCGGCGCCGATCAGGTCCGTGGCGAGGTAGGGCCGGAAGGTGGGGCCCGACAGGGCCGCCATCAGGGCTTCGCCCAGCTCGGGGTCGGCACAGGCGAGGGTGACCGCGCTGGGCAGGCCCCGCGCGACCTCGCCCGCGAAACTGGGACCCGAGAGGACCGCCGCCGGCGCGGCGGGAAGCGTCTCGGCCAGGACGTCGGTCATCAGCTTGAGCGAACCCCGCTCCACCCCCTTGGAGCAGAGAATGATCGGCACGCCCGCGCGGTGGCAGGGGGCGAAGGCCGTCAGGGTCGACCGCATGTGCTGGGCGGGCGGCACGGCCAGCACCAGATCGCAGTCGGCCAGGTCCGCAAGATCGCCGGTGACCGAAATCCGCTCGCTGAGCGTGACATCGGGCAGGAAGGCCTCGTTGACGCGACGCGCACGGATGCTGTCGACAACCTCGGCCTCGCGGGCCTGCAGCAGGACGTCGAGTCCCGCACAGGCCGCCACCTGCGCCAGGGCCGTGCCCCAGGCGCCGGCGCCGATCACCCCTGCCCGTTTGAATTCCATACCCGCTCCCTAAGCCTTCGCACCCTTGCGGCCCGGCTTGTGGGCCGGGTCGGCGAGCGCCTTCTGTTCATCCAGCGGCCAGCGCGGGCGGGCCGCCGCATCGATATCCGACACCAGACCCTTCCGCAGACGCTCCGCCCCCGCAAGGGCGATCATGGCCGCATTGTCCGTGCAGTAGGCCATGGGCGGAGCAAGGAAGGCGAATCCGTTCCTCTCCGCCACCGCTTCCAACGTCGCACGGACGGTCCTGTTCGCGGCCACGCCGCCGGCGACGACGAAAAGGCGGTTCTCATTTTCGGCGGCATAAGCCTTCAACGCCCGATCAGAGCGTTCGCCCAGCTGGCGGGCGATGGCGGTCTGGACGGCGTCGGCGAGGTCGGCCCTGTCCTGATCGGTCTCACAGGCCGCCGCGAGCCGCGAGGCGGCGGTCTTCAGGCCCGAGAAGGAGAAGTCGCAATCCTTCCGCCCCAGCAGGGCGCGCGGCAGGTCGAAACGGCGACCGTCGCCGGCGGCGGCCAGCTTCTCCAGCGCCGGGCCGCCCGGGTAGCCGAGGCCCAGCGCCTTGGCGATCTTGTCAAAGGCTTCCCCCGCCGCATCATCGATGGTGGTGCCCAGCCGGGTCATGTCGCCGACGCCGCGCACCTCCAGCAGCTGGCAGTGCCCGCCGGAGACCAGCAGCAGCAGGAAGGGATAAGCGACGGGCTGGCCCAGACGGGCCGAGACGGCGTGCCCCTCCAGATGGTTCACCGCCACCAGCGGCAGGTCGCGGGCCAGGGCGACGGCCTTGCCGTAGCTGAGCCCGACCATGACCCCGCCGACCAGACCCGGCCCGGCGGTGGCGGCGACGCCGTCCAGCCGGTCATAGTCCAGCCCGGCCTCGGCCATGGCGCGGCGGGCGACGCCGTCGATCATCTCGACATGACTGCGCGCCGCGATCTCGGGCACCACGCCGCCGAAGGCCGCATGATCGTCGATCTGGCTGTGCACCACCGACGACAGAACCGTCGCGACGCCGTCCGGCGTCAGGCGCACCACCGAGGCGGCGGTCTCGTCGCAGCTGGTCTCCAGACCCAGCACGGTCAGCGCGGCGTCATCCGGGACGGTTGTCCGGCCCGGTTCGCTGCTATAGTCGGCGGCGACTTCATTCATCCGGGTCGAGGTAGCGACCCGGCCGGACCCGCGCAACGCCTCATGACCTTTCCCATCCGTATCGGCACCCGTCGCTCCAGGCTGGCCCTCACCCAATCGGGGATGATGCAACGCGCCATCGGCCGGGCCATGGGGGTCGCCGACGCCGACCTGGCCGAGGCCGTGCCCCTGGTCGAGATCGTCACCACCGGCGACCGGGTGCAGGATCGCCGACTTCTCGAGATCGGGGGCAAGGCCCTGTTCACCAAGGAGATCGAGGAGGCCTTGCTGGATGGCCGCGTCGATGTGGCGGTCCATTCGATGAAGGATGTGCCGGCCGAGCAGCCGCCGGGCCTGTGCATCGCCGCCATTCCCGAGCGGGAGGATCCCCGCGACGCCTTCGTCAGCACGCATTTCGACCGGTTCGACGACCTGCCCGCGGGCGCCGTCCTCGGCACCGCCTCCCTGCGACGGCAGGCCCAGGCCCTGGCCCTGCGGCCCGATCTGAAGATCGAGATGCTGCGCGGCAATGTGGACACGCGTCTGAAGCGGCTGGCCGACGGGGATTTCGACGCCATCCTGCTCGCCACCTCCGGCCTGAACCGACTGGGCTTTGGCGATGTGATCCGCGAGCGGCTGTCGCTGGACGCCTTCCTGCCCGCCCCCGGCCAGGGGGCCCTGGCGCTGCAGACCCGCGAGGGCGAGAGCGCCGCCTGGGTCGCCGCCCTCAACCATCCGCTGACCGCCCTGGCCGTGGCCGCCGAACGCGGCGCGATGACGGCGCTGGAAGGGTCGTGCCGCACCGCCGTCGGGGCCCATGCCGAGATCGGCGAGGGGCATCTGCGCCTGACGGTGGAAATGCTGGCCCCGGACGGTTCGGCGCGCTGGCGTCGGGCCGGAGAGCAGGTCGACGCGACCTCCGCGGCGGCGGAAGAGGCGGCGCGCACCCTCGGCCTGCGACTGGGCGCCGAGGTTCATGCCGCCGCCGGCGACCAGAGGATCGCGCTCTGACGGGCGTGCGCCGCGTCTGGGTGACCCGGACCGAGCCGGGCGCCTCGCGCACGGCGACGCGTCTCGCGGCGCGCGGCTTCGAGCCCCTGATCGCCCCGGTGCTGGCGGTCCGGCCGATCATCCAGCCCGCGCCGGACCTGGTCGGGATTGACGCCCTGGCCTTCACCAGCCCGAACGGGGTCGCGGTGTTCGCCGACCTGACCGCCGCCCGCGACCTGCCCGTCTTCACCGTGGGGGACGCCACGGCGGAGCGCGCCCGACAGGCGGGCTTCGCCGACGTCACCTCGGCCTCGGGCGCCCTGTCGGACCTGGCCTGGCTGATCGCCGGCGCGGCGCCGGGGCGGGTGCTGATCCCCGGCGCGCGCGAACCGGCGGGGGACATCGACGCCCTGCTGAACGGGGCGGTCGAAACGGTGATCCTTCCGGTCTACGAGGCGACGGAGACGAAGGCGAAGCCGCCCGGCGACTTCGAGGCGGTGCTCGCCCACTCCCCCCGCGCGGCGACGGCGACCGCCCGGGCGCTCGGCCGGACCGGCGGACGAGGCCGGCTGGCCGTGGCCATTTCCGCCGCCGCCGCCGCCCCGCTGGCGGCCGCCGGATTCGCCGAAATCCGCACCGCCGGAGAGCCCACCGACGCCGCCGTGCTTCTGGCGCTTGGCAATCCCGCGCCTGCCGTATAAAGAGCCCCTCTCGCGCGGTCGGGAGACCCCTCCCCGCCGCCCACCGGGCCGCTTTAGCTCAGCCGGTAGAGCACCTCATTCGTAATGAGGGGGTCGCGTGTTCGAGTCACGCAAGCGGCACCACCTTTCCAGAGCAGGAAAAGCCTCAATCTCCGGATGTGCCCGGGAGGTCGCGGTCGGGCGGGATTCGTATCCGTGACCGGGACAGATCAGATTCCGCGAGCCGCGGCGGTCTGGACGCTCCCGCGCGGACGGCCTAGCAAGACGGGAGTATCGGAGCGGTTCATGTCGGCAGGGCTCAGCGCGCGCCAGGAAGAATGTCTGAGGCTCACCGCCTTCCTGACCGACAAGGAAATCGCCGTGCGGCTCGGCCTGTCGGAAGCGACAGTCAAGAAGCATGTGCACGAGGCCTGCCGACGGCTGGGCGTGAACCGGCGCAAGGCCGCGCTGGCGCTTCTGGAACGAAACGTACCAGACGCTACGAAAAACCCCATTGGCGAGGGCCCGGCGGCCCGCTCTTCTCCCCCGCACGTCAGGGAGACAGTTGAGTATGACGCCGAAACGCCCCCTTCCCCAGTGGACCTGGGACGATCTGGAAGCCGCCCTGGACGGGTTCAGCCCGATGGGCGGCAACGACCTGGTGCGCGCCCATCTGATGCGCGGCCTGGCGGCGGACGCCGAACGGGCCAGCCCTCGGGAACTGCTGCAGCAGGTGCTGAGCGCGGGCTGGGTGATGGCCCAGGTGGGGACCCAGACGCCCGACCCGACCGCCCTGCAGAACCCCGCCTCGGGTATCGCCCACCGCCACGCGGCCGGGGCGTCCGTATCCTGATCATCGCCGTTCTGGTGGTGCTGGCGGCGGTGATGATGCGGGCGGTGGCCGACAGCGTCGTCGCCTACCAGCAGCAGGTCCGGCTGATTGATGAAACCGTCACGCAGGGTGCGTACCGGACGACGGCCCGCGAGGGCCGCTGACGGGCCCGCCCCCCGGGGGAGGCGCGATGACGCCCTTTCAGATCTTCTATCTCGTTCTCAGCCTGGCGGTCTTCGCGACGGCCTGGATGCGAGGCGGCCACACCGAGCGCACCGGCGTGGCGATCTTCGTGCTGGCCTTTCTCCTGAGCTACCTGGCCCAGCCGCTGGACCTGAACGGCTTCCGTCTGGGCGAGGCGATCGTCGACCTCGGCTTCTTCGCCGCCATCGTCTGGCTCGCCCTGAGGCGGGATCGCTGGTGGCCGCTCGCCGCGGCGGCCTGCGCCGGCCTGACCCTGATCGCCCACGCCATGGTCTTCATGACGCCCGATCTCCAGCAGACCCACATCCGGATGGATGTGGCGTCGCGATGGGGCATCGGCGTCCTGATGGTGCTGTGTCTGGCCGCCGGCGTGCTCGAGCGCTGGATGGCCGGCGAGCCGCCGGTCAGCAGCGAAGCGCGGTGGCGCCGGCCCGAACGCCGCGCGACTTGAACATATAAACATAGCTTTATATGTTTGGCGGCCCATGCCCCCTGAGGAGCCCGCCTTGTCCCGCACTTCCTTCCTGTTCACCTCGGAAAGCGTGTCCGAGGGCCATCCGGACAAGGTCGCCGACCGCATCTCCGACACCGTTGTGGACCTGTTCCTGTCGAAGGACCCGGAAGCGCGGGTGGCGTGCGAAACCCTGACGACGACCAATCTGGTCGTTCTGGCCGGGGAAATCCGCGGCAAGGGGATCTGGGAGAATGACGGCTGGGCGCCGGGGATCGAGGCCGAGATCGAGGCCGCCGTGCGCGCCGCCGTGCGCGACATCGGCTATGAGCAGGATCAGTTCCACTGGAACACCTTCGAGTTCCAGAACCATCTGCACGGCCAGTCCGTGGACATCGCGGTCGGCGTGGATTCCAGCGACGACAAGGACGAGGGCGCGGGCGACCAGGGCATCATGTTCGGTTACGCCTCGAACGAAACTCCCGAACTGATGCCGGCCACCCTGGCCTACAGCCACCGCATCCTGAAGCGACTGGCGGAGCTGCGCCACGCCGGCGGCTCGATCCTGGAGCCGGACGCCAAGTCGCAGGTCACCCTGCACTATGAAGACGGCAAGCCGGTCCGCGCGACCTCCATCGTCGTTTCGACCCAGCATGCGAAGGGCAAGACCCAGGCGGAGGTCGCGGCCGTGGTCAAGCCGGTGGTCGAAGGCGTTCTGCCCAGGGGCTTCATCACCAATGAGACCGTCTGGCACATCAACCCGACCGGCATCTTCGAGATCGGCGGGCCGGACGGCGACTGCGGCCTGACCGGACGCAAGATCATCGTCGACACCTACGGCGGGGCGGCTCCGCACGGCGGCGGCGCCTTCTCGGGCAAGGACCCGACCAAGGTCGACCGGTCGGCCGCCTATGCCTGCCGCTATCTGGCGAAGAACGTTGTGGCCGCCGGCCTGGCCGATCGCTGCACGATCCAGATCAGCTACGCCATCGGCGTGGCCGAGCCCCAGTCGATCCACGTCGACCTGCACGGCACCGGCAAGATCGCCGAGAGCGTTCTGGAAGAGAACATCCTGGGCCTGATCGGCGGCGCCACACCGCGCGCCATCCGTGAGCACCTGGGCCTGAACAAGCCCATCTACGCCCGCACGGCCGCCTACGGCCACTTCGGCCGCGAACCGGACGCCGAGGGCGGCTTCTCGTGGGAGAAGACGGATCTGGTGGAGCAGCTGAAGGCGCTGGCCTGAAGGACTCAAATCAATCCAGGATTGGTCGACAGTTACTCTTTGGTTGTGCAGACTGCGCGCCACCTTGAGGAGGGCTCGACGATGCCAAATCCAACGACGCTGCCTGATGTATTTAGCGTAGGACAGCGGCGCTCGCCGGGAGGAACCTTTCCAACGGCAGGGAAGTCCGGCGACGACTCGTTTCCTCAGCAGAACGAAGACGAGCAGCCGCCGCCCTACACAGAAGCTCCGTCCGACCCCTGCGCTTCGCCGGAAACCGCGTTGGAATGGGACGCTGACGCAGCTGCTGCTGAAGCTGCCAAAGAATTCGCCAGGAAAGCCGCCGCACGCCGGCCGCCAGAAGACCTGAACACGCGCGAATGGAGCTGTTAACTCTACAGAGCGGCCGATGGCTCCATCCAGACTGGCCCGGTCACTTCCGGCGAGCCGTTCGCCAATGGCGGGGTCGGAACGGTGACGCCCTCGAACGAAGGGATAGACCCGGCGACCATAGTCGGATCCGTGCATAGTCATTCCAGTGGGAGCCATTTGCCATCGACAGGCCCGGGCCCGGGCCTCGAAGATCGCGGCGACATCGGGCACGTAATCTCGACCGCCGATTGGATTACTGCAAACAACGGAAATGGCTCAATATTCCGCGCTTACATCGTAGCTCAGAACCAAGGCCCGGCAAACTTCGTTCCCTACAATCAGATCAATGTCTACACTCCAGACACTGTCGAGGCAGCGCGGGAAACAGGTACCGCTGGACCAGAAGTCAACCCGGAGGGCCAACCGTGTCCTGGAAGCTGATCGCCTTATGTATCGCCGTTTCGGGGTTGGCCCTCCCGGCGTCAGCGCAACGCTATCTGGATAGCCATCCGAGGTATGAGGAAGGCCGCCGGACCGCGCCGGACGGCACGCTCTATCTGGGCGGATATTCGAGGGACACGGATGGCGGGCAGGTCGTCGTGGACGTCTATACGAGGCAGGACCGGGCCCTCACCCATGACGGCATCCGGTTCGGCGCCATCCCCTACGCCCGGCGCAGCCTCGACACGGGGCAAGGGGAACCCCGCGTGATCGGCTGGGCGGACGGTCGAACCTGCGGCCAACTCCAGGGCGTGCTGTTGGAGTACACGCGTCTGGCCCCGCCGACCTTCCAGACCCCTTCCCTTTACAACGCGCCTGCGAACGGAAGCCGTCCCATGGACGGGCCTGCCCCTCGCGTTCATCCGGTGGACAGCTCCGTATGGGGCTATGCTCGCCAGGCGGACGGCGGGCAGGCGATCCTGACGATCACCGGATCCGACGGCGTGATTGATCGTTGGACCGCCTACGCGGAAGAGCAACTGTCAAGCTGTTGGGCAGACAGTTCGCCCGCCTTCTAGAGGCGTTTTCCCGGGCCTCAGCGGAGTTTTGGAAGTGGGCACATGCCGGAAGCGGCGTTATACGCCGCCCCATGTCCTCCGATAACGACACCTCCAACACCCCGACCTGGGGGCCGCTGCGCTCGTTCGGGCGCATCAAGTCGCGCACGCTGAAGCCGCGGCAGGCGGCCCTGTTCGACACCCTGCTGCCGACGATCGCCGTGCCCGATCCGGCGGAAGGTCCGATCGACCCCCAAGCCCTGATGCCCGGTGCGAAGGAAGTCTGGCTGGAGATCGGCTTCGGCGGCGGCGAACATCTGGCGGCCCAGGCCGCGCGCCATCCCGACGCCCTGATGATCGGCTGCGAGCCCTTCCTGAACGGCGTCGGCTCGGCCCTGCGTCACATCGAGGATGGCGAACTGAAGAACGTCCGCCTGCACGCCGACGACGCGCGCGACGTGATGAAGGCCCTGCCCGACGCCTCGCTGGACCGGGTGATGATCCTGTTCCCCGACCCCTGGCACAAGGCGCGCCACAACAAGCGCCGCCTGATCCAGGACGAGAGCGCCGCCGAGATCGCCCGCCTGCTGAAGCCCGGCGGCCGCCTGCGGTTCGTGACCGACTGGAAGGACTACGCCGAGTGGGCGCTGGAGCGTCTGGAGCGGACGCCGGGTCTGGAGTGGACCGCCGACCGCGCCGCCGACTGGAAGACCGCGCCGGAGGACCACGTGGTCACCCGCTACGAAGAGAAGAAGCTGGGCGATACGGAGCCGCTGTTCCTGGAGTTCGTCCGGGTCTGAGGAAGAGGTGATTGGTGGTTGGTGATTGGTGGATGATGCCGCCGACGCCGGAGCGAAACGGCAGGCGCCGGTGACCGCCCCGGCAATCACCAATCACCAATCACGCCCCGCCGCCGCAGGGCTTCAGCAGCCGCCACGACGAGCGCCGACTTCACCGCCATGCCGATCAGGAACGGCGTCACGCCGTGTTCGAGCGCGGCGGGCAGGCCGATATCGGTCGCCAACCAGCCCGCGCCGAGCGTCAGGATCAGGACGTGGGCGGCCAGCATCAGGCCGAAACGGACGGGCAGGCCGCGCGCCTTGTCGTACAGCAGCCCCACGAGAAGGGCCGCGAGCGGGAAGGCGAACAGATAGCCCGCCGTCGATCCGGCGAAATGGGCAAGGCCTGAAGCGCCGTCGGACAGGACCGGCAAGCCTGCCGCACCCAGCGCCAGATAGAGCAGGACGGACACCGTCCCGCGCCGGGGGCCGAGGACCGCGCCGGCCAGCAGGATCGCGAAGGTCTGCATCGTCATCGACACCGGCGTCATCGGCACGGTGATCTGCGCGCAAACCGCCATGAGGGCGGCGAAGGCGAGCGTCAGAACGATGGAGACCAGGGTCGGCATCCGCTTCCGATTCAGGCGGCCTGATCGGCCTTCAGGCGGGCGGCGAAGGCCTGGATGAAGGCGTACTGTTCGTCGGTCTCCGGTACGGGGCGACCCCGGGCCCGGCCGACGCGCAGGACGGCCTCGTCGGCGTTCATGCCGCCCGCGATCAGGGCGCAGATGGCCATTGACGGCGCACGCCCCAGACCGGCGCGGCAGTGGATGACGATGGCCTGACCGGCGCGCAGGCGACCGTCGATGGCGCGGGCGACACGGGCGTAGTGGTCGACGTTTTCCGGCAGGCCGTGGTCGACGATCGGGAAGTTGTAGAAGCCGACGCCGTGCCGTTCGGCCGCCGCGCCTTCTTCCGTCAGCCCGAATTCGGCGGCCTCGGCGGGTTCCAGCATGCTGACGACATGGTCGACCATGCCGCGATGCAGATGCTCCATCTGCGCGTCGAGAGCCTCGCCGCCCTCAGGCTTGCGTGACACCCCCAGGCGCCCGGGGGTGTCGAGACCGATCCAGTGGATTTTCATCATCGCTGTTTTCTGGCGGCGCGGCCGGAAGATGGCAATCCGGATTATCCGGGCTGACAAACGCCTCGCAGGGGTCTATATGCCGCCCCACATCGTTAGACCGGCTCCTAACGGCGCCGTTTGAAGCGGCGGCCCGGACGGCCAGCCGCTTTTGTTTTGCCCGGAGTTCAAGCCGCTTGAAGGCCAAGACCGCAGAAGACCGCCAGCTGCTGGAGCTGATCGAACCCATCGCTGAAAGCCTGGGTCTCGAGGTCGTGCGCGTGCGCTTGATGGGCGGGACCCAGCGGCGCCGCCTGCAGATCATGGCCGAGCGCGCCAGCGACCACGACATCGCGGTCGAGGAATGCGCCCGCCTGAGCCGCGCCGTGTCGGAGGTGTTCGACGCCGCCGACCCGATCGCCGGGGAATATCTGCTGGAAGTCTCGTCGCCGGGCATCGACCGCCCGCTGACCCGCCTGAGCGACTTCGACCTGTTCGAAGGCTATGAGGCGCGTCTGGAGACGGACCGGATGGTCGAGGGCCGCAAGCGTTTCAAGGGCGTGCTGGCCGGGACCGAGGACGACAATATCGCCATCGATCTGGAAGGGGAGGACGACACCGCCCTGATCCCGTTCGAATGGCTGGTCGACGCCAAGCTGGTGCTGACCGACGACCTGATGAAGGCGGGCGCCGAAAAACGCGCCGCCCGCAATGACGACAACCTTTCCGAGACCGAGGACTGATCATGGCTGTTGGCGTTTCCGCGAACCGTCTCGAACTGCTGCACATCGCTGACGCGGTGGCGCGTGAGAAGAACATCGACAAGGAGATCGTCATCGAGGCGATCGAGGAAGCGATCCAGAAGGGCGCCAAGGCCCGTTACGGCGCGCACCACGACATCCGCGCCAAGATCGACCACAAGACCGGCGAACTCAGCCTGACCCGTCACGTCACCATCGTGGCTGACGACTGGCAGCCGGAAGACGAGCTGGAAGAGTTCAACGACAGCGCCATGGTCCGCCTGACGGACGCCTCGAAGCGTGACCCGGAAGCCGAAGTCGGCAAGGAGTACATCGAGAACTTGCCGCCGTTCGAGTTCGGCCGCGTGCAGACCCAGATGGCCCGCCAGGTCGTGACCGGAAAGGTCCGCGAGGCCGAGCGCGCCAACCAGTACGAAGAATTCAAGGACCGCGTCGGCGAAATCGTCAACGGCACGGTCAAGCGCGTCGAGTACGGCAACACGATCGTCGATCTGGGCCGTGGCGAAGGCATCATGCGCCGCAACGACTCGATCCCGCGCGAAGCCTTCAACATCGGCGACCGCATCCGCACCTACATCTACGACGTTCGCCCCGAGGCGAAGGGCCCGCAGGTCATGCTGTCGCGCTCGCACCCGGGCTTCATGGCCAAGCTGTTCGCGCAGGAAGTGCCGGAAGTGTACGACGGCGTGATCGAGATCCGCGCCGCCGCCCGCGACGCCGGCTCGCGCGCCAAGATGGCCGTGCTGTCGAACGACTCCTCCATCGATCCGGTCGGCGCCTGCGTCGGCATGCGCGGCTCGCGCGTTCAGGCGGTCGTCGCCGAACTGCAGGGCGAGAAGATCGACATCATCCAGTGGAACAACGACGAACCGACCTTCATCGTGAACGCCCTGGCTCCGGCCGAAGTGTCGAAGGTGGTGCTGGACGAGGAAGCCGACCGGGTTGAGGTCGTGGTGCCGGACGAGCAGCTGTCGCTGGCCATCGGCCGCCGCGGCCAGAACGTCCGCCTGGCTTCGCAGCTGACCGGCTGGCAGATCGACATCATCACCGAGTCGCAGGACTCGGAGCGCCGCCAGAAGGAATTCACCGAGCGCACCGCCCTGTTCCAGGAAGCCCTGGACGTGGACGAGGTCATCGCCCAGCTGCTGGTCACCGAAGGCTTCGCCACGGTGGAAGACCTGGCCTTCGTGGAACCCTACGAAATCTCGGAGATCGAGGGCTTCGACGAGGAGACCGCCGAGGAACTGCAGGCCCGCGCCCGCGACTTCCTGGACCGCAAGGCCGCGGAGCTGGACGCCAAGCGCACCGAACTGGGCGTCGAGGACGGCGTGCTTGAGGTGCCGGGCGTGACCCTGGCCATGGCCGTCGCCCTGGGCGAGGGCGGCGTGAAGACCGTCGAGGACCTCGCCGATCTGGCCACCGACGAAATCCGCGGCGGCTATGAAGTCCGCAACGGCGAACGCGTGAAGGTCCCGGGCGTCCTCGAGAGCTTCAACCTGGCCCAGGAAGACGCCGAACTGCTGATCCTGCAGGCCCGCGTGGCCGCCGGCTGGATCGACGCTTCGGAACTGCCGCAGCCGGAACCCGAGCCCGAGTACGAGGAAGAGGACTACGCTGAAGGCGAATACGACGCCGACGCCGTGTTCGCCAACGTGGGTTCGGACGAGACGTCCGAAGAGGCTCCGGCGGACGACGCCGATCAGCCCGAAAACGCGTGATGGGAGCCCCCGCCGTTCATGAGCTTGCGCGACGCAACGATCGATAGGGACCGCCGGGACCTGGTGACTCACCAGGTCATGGACGAGTCTCGCCTGATCCGTTTTGTCGCCGCTCCGGACGGCGGGGTCGCCCCGGACCTGGCGCGAAAGCTTCCGGGTCGCGGCCTCTGGGTGGCCGCCGACCGCGCCTCCATCGAGGCGGCGGTGAAGAAGAACCTGTTCAGCCGCGCGGCGAAGGCCCCGCTGAAACCCGCCGCCGATCTGCCCGATCTGGTGGACTCCCTGCTTGCGAAGCGCTGTCTTGAGCAGCTGGGTCTTGCCCGGCGCGAAGGCGTTCTTATCTCCGGCTACGAAAAGTCGGCCGCCGCGATCCGCTCGGGCAAGGCCGCCTGGATCGTGGAAGCGGCGGACGGGTCCGCCGACGGACGGGGCAAGCTTCTGGCCCTTGCGAGACACCAGACGCCGCCGCCCAAAGTGTGCGGCGCGTTCAGTGCTGACGATTTGGGTTTGGCCCTCGGGCTGGAAAATGCGATACACGCCGTCCTGCTGGAGGGCGGGCGGGCCGATCGCTGGACCTTCGAGGTCGAACGACTGGCGGGATTTCGACCGTTGACGCCCCCGCAGTGGGGCGATGAGGCGGCTGAGGCCCCGGATGGAATTTCAGACGGGCGGGGCTCCGCTCCCTGAGGGGGGCGGAGTCCCGCACGGCTTTTTGTGTTTGGACGACGACACGGGACTGTCCCGCGTCAAAGTAAAGCGACCGGATGACTGACGAGAACGACAAGACCAACGACGGCAAGGCGACCCCCTCGAACACCTCGGGATCGGGGCCGCGCGCGCCGCTGAGCCTGAAGCCGCGGACGGCGGGATCGGTTTCGACCGGCACCGTGCGCCAGAGCTTCAGCCACGGCCGCACCAAGACCG
Organism: Brevundimonas sediminis; assembly: GCF_048799765.1. Taxonomy (NCBI): domain Bacteria; kingdom Pseudomonadati; phylum Pseudomonadota; class Alphaproteobacteria; order Caulobacterales; family Caulobacteraceae; genus Brevundimonas; species Brevundimonas sediminis. The sequence continues at coordinate 171 of NZ_JBLYQK010000024.1, read as the reverse complement.
TGGTGGTCGAGACCAAGCGCCGCGTCGGCGCAGCCCCGGGCGGCCACCAGCGCCCGCAGGGCTTCGACGTCGCCCGTCCGAACGCCCCGACGCCGGCTCCGCAAACGCCGCGCCCCGCGCCCATTCGCGCTTCAGCTGCTGGTACCACTTGGCCTGTTTGTCGGCGTCGTC
>NZ_JBLYQK010000023.1:0-41792 GCF_048799765.1 Brevundimonas sediminis | reverse complement strand
GCGGCGACGGGCGCGACCGGAGCCGGGGCCGGGGCCGGGATCGGGGCCTCGACCACCGGTTCGGCGGCCTTGGCGAGCAGGGCGCTGATGTCCAGATCGGCCGGAGCCGGGGCGGCGGCGGGTTCCGCGCCGGCGTCCGCGCCGTCGCCGAAGGCCGTCACGCTCAGATCGCAGTCGCTCTCGACGAAGTCGAAGACGTCCCGGATGGCGGCCTCGGTCACATCGCCGGTCAGCTCGATCGTCCAGACCAGATGGTTTTCCTCGACATCGAGGGCGTCGAGCGCGGGCACCGCGCTGTCGTCCAGGGTGACGTCGACCGACCCCAGCCGTCCCAGTTCGCGAAGCAGCAGGCCGGTCTCATTGGCGTTGGCGTACATGGCGCCGTGGGGGCGGAACACGATCCGCCATCCGGCGCCGGCCGCCGGGGCGGACGCCGGAGCGTCGAGCGGCGGCAGGGCCGCGACGGGGGCGTCGAGCGGCGGCAGGTCCAGCGGCGGCAGATCGAGGGACGGCAGCGGAGCCAGGCCGGCGGCGAGGGGCGTGAAGCCGAAATCGTCCTCTTCCTCGGCGGCGGCGCCCGGAACGGAGGCTTCGCCGTGGGTCAGGACCTCCATCTCGGCGACCAGGCCGGCGGAGCGGGCTTCATCGACTTCCGGGGCGTGGCCCTGGGCGGCGGCGACGTGGTCGGCCAGCACATCCGAGGCGCGCAGCAGGGTTCGGACGGTGATCTCGTCACAGGGTTTGCGGCCCGCGCGAAGTTCGTCCAGCAAGGTTTCGAAGACGTGGGCGAAGCGGACCAGGGCGTCCAGGCCGAAGGCGCCGGCGCCGCCCTTGACCGAGTGAACGGCCCGGAAGACGGCGTTGATCGTCTCATTGTCGGTCTGACCCGACTCGAGCACCAGCAACTTGGCTTCCAGGTCAGCGAGCAGTTCGTCGCATTCCTGGAAGAAGGTCGCCTTGATCGCTTCGAATGCGTCCACGGAAGCCTCTCGTGTATCAGGCGGCCACGCGGCGGACGGCGTCCACCAGCTTGACCGGGTCGAAGGGTTTGACGATCCAGCCCGTGGCCCCGGCGGCGCGGGCGCGGGCCTTTTTCTCGGCGTCGCTCTCGGTCGTCAGGACCAGAACCGGGGTGTGACGGTGGTTCGGGTCGGCGCGCACGCCCTCGATGACGCCGAAGCCGTCCATCCGGGGCATGTTGATGTCCGTGATGATGATGTCGGCGCCGTTGGCCGCCAGCACCTCGAGCCCGTGCACGCCGTCAACGGCCTGGATGACGCGGTAGCCCGCATCCTCCAGGGCCATCAGCAGCATGTCGCGCATGGTGCGGGAGTCATCGACGGTCAGAACAGTCTTGGTCACGCGGAGGCTCCCACGGGGCTGGTGTCGAAGGGGGCGGCGCCGAAGGCGGCCCATTGATCGGTGAAGGCGGTTCCGTCGCCGACGGCGACGGTCAGAGGCTGGCCGTCCGCCGCCCAGGTGGTGCGGGCGGACAGCAACACCTGCAGACACAGCCCGCCCAGCCGGTCGACGCCCGAGGCGTCAACCGTCAGGGGCTGGCCCCGCAGGCCGAGGATCTCGGCCTGCAGCGGGCCCGCGGCCCGGATGTCCAGCACGGAGGGGAGGACGACCGAGGCGCTCATCAGAACTCCTCCCATCCGTCTTCAACGGCCTGGGCCTTGGGCGCTGCGCCGCCACGACCGACCGCGCGCATCTGCGGAACCGGGGCATGAGCCGCCGGACGCGGCGCCGGAGCCGGCGCGCGCGGCGCCTGGACGCTTCCGTCGCCGATGCGGAAGCGCGACACCGACGAGGCGAGGCTCTCGGCCTCCTGGCTCAGCGAGTGGCTGGCCGCTGTGGATTGCTCGACCATGGCCGCATTCTGCTGCGTGACCTGATCCATTTGGTTAACGGCCGTGTTGACCTGCTGCAGGCCGGTCGCCTGCTCCTGGGCCGAGGCGGCGATTTCCGACACCAGACTGTCGATCTCGGCCACGCGGCTGACGATCCGCTGCAGGGCCTCGCCGGTCTGGCCGACCAGCTGGACGCCCGAGGCGACCTGGGAGCCCGAGGCCGAGATCAGGGTCTTGATCTCCTTGGCGGCCTCGGCCGAGCGCTGGGCCAGGGCCCGGACTTCCGAGGCCACGACCGCGAAGCCGCGGCCGGCGTCGCCCGCGCGGGCGGCCTCGACCCCGGCGTTCAGGGCCAGCAGATTGGTCTGGAAGGCGATCTCGTCGATCACGCCGATGATCTGGCTGATCTGGCTGGACGACTGCTCGATGGCGCTCATCGCGGCCACGGCGTCGCGGACGACCACGCCCGAGGTCTCGGCGTCGCCGCGCGCGCCCTGCACCACGTCCGAGGCCTGGCGGGCGCCCGAGGCGGTCTTGTTCACGGTGGCGGTGATCTCGTCCAGGGCGGCGGCGGTCTCCTCCAGCGAGGCGGCCTGCTGCTCGGTGCGGCGCGACAGGTCGTCGGCCGCGTGGCTGATCTCGCCCGAACCCGAACGGATGGCCGAGACGTTGGAGACGACCACCGACATGGCGTCCTTCAGCTGGCCGATGGCCGCGTTGAAGTCCGACTGCAGCTTCACATAGTGGGTCGGGAAGGTCTGGGTCAGGCGGTAGGTCAGGTCGCCGGCGCTGAGGCGCTCCAGACCTTCCGCCAGGGCGGTCACGACCAGGGCCTGTTCCTCGGCCGCGGCCTCGGTGGCGGTCAGGTTGCGGCGACGCTCGGCCTCGGCCTTCTCGCGGGCGTCCGCGGCCTCGGCCTCGACGCGGACCTTTTCGATGGCGGCGTCGCGGAAGGCGATGATCGCCTGGCCCATGGCGCCGAACTCATCCTTGCGGCCCGCTTCCGGCACCTGCAGGGCGGTGTCGCCGGCCATCAGGCGCTTCATGTGGGCGACCATCTTCAGGACCGGTCCGCCGATGCCGCTGCTCAGGGCCCAGCCCGACAGCAGGGACAGCAGGACGGCGGCCACAACGCCGACGCCCAGCGCCCATTTGGTGAGGGTGGTGGCCTGGGCCTGTACGGCGCGAACCCGCTCAAGCTCGGCCATGTTTTCCTGCTTGATCACGTCCAGGGCGCTCTCGACGGGCTCCATGATCTGGTCCGCCGATCCGCTCCGGCCGACCATGGCGACGGCGCGCGACTGGGTTTCCGGGTTCCGGGCCAGATCGGAGCCGCGCACCACGACATGCTCGAACCAGGCGTCAGCCGTCTGCTCGAGGCTCGCGATATCCTCCTGCAACTCGGCCGGCGCCAGTTCGCCGAGCTCCTTGACGGCGGTCTTGAACGACTCCCGGTGCGCCGTGGCGCGCTCGATGTAGTACTCGTCCCCGGTCAGGAGGAAGCCGCGGAAGCTGTTCTCCTGACGCGCCAGATAGAACTCCGCCGAAGCCGTCGAGCGAACCATGGCGTTGGCGGCCGAGCGCTCGGCCCCCGCCTTGTCCAGGGTGGTCATCTCGTAGAAGACGACCGCGCCCATGGCGAGGATCGCCGTCAGAACACAGGCGAAGGCTGCGAACAGCTTCCGACTGACGGGCATGTTGTTCAGGAAGTTCACTGGAAGGCCTCGGACTTGCGGGTGAAGATCAGAAAGCGAAGGTGAGCGCGCCGACCAGACGGCCGTCGTAGCTGTCGCCCAGGTCGTGTTCGTCGGTGTCGTACCAGCGGATGTCGGCGGAGATCGCGTCCGTCAGCTTGTGCTTCACGCCGATGTTCCAGGCGGTGTAGTCGGCGCCGCCGTGGGCGCGACGCGTCGCGATCGCGGCCGAGGCCTTGGTGCTGCCGGTGATCTTGTAGGCGCCCTGCGCCTCGACCCACCAGGCTTCCTCGGTCCCGGCGAAGCCGTCGGGCGTGTAGTTCACCCGTACGCGGGCGCTGACCGGTCCGAAGCTGCGGCCGACGTCGGCCTGGTATTCCCAGTAGTTGGAATCGATGCCGGCGGCGGTGCCGGGCAGGTCCCGGTTCATGACCGAGAAGTCCCACTCGAAGCCGAAGGCCTCGGGCGCCCAGCCGAGCGTGGTGATGATTTCGGAATCGGCGCCCGACGACAGTTCGGCCGTCGAGGCGAACACCGTGGCGCGGAAGTCACCCTGGGAGACGCCGACCTGGCCGGACCAGGCGATCTCGCCGTTGCTCTTGCCCAGGCCCTTGCCGACGTACTCGCTGGCGACGCCGACCTGGAAGTCGAACTCGGGATCAGCGGCGGCAGGGCCGGCCATGAGCACGGCGGCGGCCATGAGGGCGATCGGGAAGGCGCCGAACCGCGACGCCGTTTGGAAAATGGTGGAGGACATTCTTACCCCTGATTGTTTCCGCCATCGTCGGGGTAACGCTAATATTCTTCGTAAACTCCGCCGTACGTACTAACTCGTACGCTTACGGACATATACCTAGGCGGGGTTTACTGAAGGTGAACGACCCGCGTCATGTTGGGCGCTTGCGGGGGCGCTCGATGACCGGCAGACAGGGGGGGGTTGAACTCGGGCTCCGGACCGAATTGCGGCCCGTAATCATAATCATTCGCGGAACACTGCTCCGTATTCATCCCTTTTTCTGCAGGACGCAGCCACATACGTGTTTTCCCGTAGGCGCAGAGCTGATATGCCTCAGCCTCAAGGGGCAAGATCCCCGTGGGAGGGAGGGGTCAGTTCGCTCGCCGGACTTGACCTGGAACACGTGACCGGCACGCGCTCGGCATCGGAGAAGCTGTTCTCCATGGCGACCGTCCGCACCTATCGCGGATGGAAGGCCTATCTACTGGCTGTTCTCGCGGTCCTGGCCTGCTTCACACTGCGTGCGGCCCTCGAGCTGATCGGCCATTTCTATTACCTCCCCATGGTCCCCGCGGTGGTGGTCACCGCCATGCTGGCGCGACGGGGGCCGACCCTGCTGGCGATCGCGCTCTGCATCGCCGGCAACGTCGCCCTGGTCGCCCGGGAGGGCCTGGTCGACACGGTCGTCAACGCGGGCCTGTTTCTGGTCGTCGGCTGCGTCATCGCCGAAATCTGCTGGGCCCAGCGCCGGATGCACCGACGCTCGATCGAGCTGACCCGGACCCTCGCCGGCCGCAACGCCGTGCTCGACACCGTGCTGGCGACCGTCCCGGTGGTCATTCTGGACCGGGAAGGCCGCGTTCGCCGCCTGACCCCGGCCGCCGCCGGACTGTTCGGCGTGGACGGCCCCCGCGCCGCCGGCCGGCCCTTCGCCGACCTCGTGCACGGCTTCGACCTGGCCCGTCAGGGGGAGCAGGCGTCCAACGGTCCGCTCGAAGCGCCCACCGGCCACTGGATCGGGCGTCGCCCCGACGGCCGCCCGCTGGTCCTGAGCCTGCAGATGGGCGTCATGCCCGAAGCGTCGGAAGAGGATTACGCCGCCGTGTGCGTCACCGACCTGACCGAGGCCGAAACCGCGACCGAGCGGGCCCGGGACCTGGATCTGCAGCTCCATCAGGTCTGGCGCCTCAACTCCCTCGGCGAGATGGCGGCGACCCTGGCGCATGAGCTGAACCAGCCCCTGAGCGCCGCGACCACCTACCTGCAGGCCAGCCAGAGAGACATCGAACGGGCCGGCCTGATCGGACAGAGCGCCGCGCGAACCCTGGAGTTGGCCAAGGGCCAGATCCTGCGCGCCGGGGCCATCATCCGACGCATGCGGGAGATGCTGACGTCCGGCAAGCGCACGGTTGTTGACGAAAGAATATCGTCGATGATCGACGATCTGCGCCCTGCTTTCGCCCTTATTGGACGCGAAAGGGGCGTCGAGATTCGCACCGTTATCGCTAACAACGACGATTTCGTGCGGGCCGAGCGTATCCAGTTTCAACAAGCGCTGATCAACCTGGTCCGGAACGCCGCCGATGCGGTGACGGCCCGGGCGAACCCCGTTGTGGTGATCAGAGGCGAAGCCCTGGGCGAAGAGGGATATCGGGTGACGGTCGAAGACAATGGTCCGGGCATCTCCGGCGACATCGAGAGCATCTTCCGCCCGATGACGACCACCAAGTCCTCCGGAATGGGCCTCGGGCTGTCGGTCACCCGCACCATTGTGGAGAACCACGGCGGAACCCTGACCGTCGGCCGCAGCGACCTCGGCGGCGCCGCCTTCACCGTGGACATGCCGCGCGGGGGTGAAGCGCCATGACCGCCATCCGCCATTCGGTCTTCATCATCGACGATGACGCCGCGGTTCGGGACTCGCTGCTCTATCTCTTGCGAAGCGAAGGTGTCCGGGCGCGCGGGTTCGCCAGTGGCGCGGATTTTTTCACCAACCTCCCCGAGGATCGCTCGGCCTGCGTGATCACCGACATCCGCATGCCCGGCATGGAAGGCGGCGAGGTGGTCCGGCGGCTCGCCGAGTTCAAGGACCGCGCCTGGCCGGTGATCGTGTTCACCGGTCATGCCGACGTCGCGATGGCGGTGCAGTTGATGAAGGCCGGCGTGATCGACTTCATCGAGAAGCCTTTCGAGCCGGCCCGCATGCTCGAGACCGTGAAGGGGGCGCTGGACCAGCTGGACGACCTCGCGGCGCGGCAGGACATGCGGCTTGAGGTCGAGCGGAAGACCGCCACCCTGACGCCGCGCGAGCGCCAGGTGTTCGACGCCCTGATCGAGGGACGTTCGAACAAGGAGATCGCGCAGCTTCTGTCGATCAGTCCCCGGACGGTGGAGATCTTCCGCTCCAAGGTCATGGAAAAAATGCAGGCGGACAGCCTGTCGGCCCTGGTGAAGATGGGCCTTCTGGCCGGACCCGACCTCTGAACCTTGCGATTCCCGCGGCATCAAACGATATGCCGCGTCGTCCCGGGCCTCCCCGCCCAAGAAAGCCCGCCATGAGCCAACCCGCCGCCTCCACGCCCCCCACCGGACAACCGGTCGGGCGACTGATCGCCATGCCGGCCGACACCAATCCGGAGGGCGACATCTTCGGGGGTTGGCTGCTGGCCCAGATGGACCTCGCCGGCGCCACCCCGGCCTTCGAACGGGCCCAGGGCCGCTGCGCCACCATCGCCCTGGACGGGATGGTCTTTCACCAGCCGGTCTCGGTCGGGGACGAGGTGTCGATCTATGCGAAGGTCATCAAGACCGGCCGCACCTCGATCCGGGTCCACGTCGAGGCCTGGAAGCGGCCGCGCAATCACGTGGGCGCCGAGCCGGTGCGGGTCACGGAAGGCGTCTTCACCTATGTCGCCATCGATGCGGATCGGAAGCCCCGGCCGCTTCCGCTGATCGACGACTCCGGCATCCCGGGCCAGCCCGCCTCCAGGGAGGACTGACATGGTGTTCATGGCGGCGATCGGCGCCATCTGCGCCGGTATATTCCTGGCGGCGCGGGAGATCCTGCCCTGGCTTGACGCCCGGCGGACCGGGGTGATCCGGACACGCGGCGACCGCCCCCGCCCGGTGCTCCGCACAGAAGAGCCCGACCGGTTTCACGCCCTTGCGAACCGACGCCTGGGCGCCGCCGGGACAGGCCTCCTTCTGTTGATCGGCGGCCTCAGCGCCCTGTTCTGGAGCGTGGTGGATCTGGTTCTGGTCTCACAGGGATAACCCTTCGCAACACTGGGAAATCTTGACCTGAGCCCCCTTCGCGCCTACCTCGCGGGCATGGCCGTTCGTCGCATCCTCACTATCGACAACGCCGCCGACCTGGCGGTGCTGAAGCAGATCTCCACCCCGGTCGAAGGCCCGGTCACCGACGAGCTGCGCGCCCTGATGGATGACATGCTCGACACCATGTACGACGCCCCGGGCATCGGCCTGGCCGCCGTGCAGATCGGCGACACCCGCCGGGTGATCGTCATGGACCTGGGCGACAAGCTCGGCGACGATGATAACGTCGACCCGTCCACGCTGAGCAGGGAAGAGCGCGAGACGTGGGAGGCCGAGCGCCGGAACCCCCGCTATTTCGTCAATCCCGAGATTGTCTGGTCGTCGGAAGAGCTGTTCACCTATGAGGAAGGCTGCCTGTCGGTGCCGGAGTATTTCGACGCCGTCGAACGCCCCGCCCGCGTCCGCCTGAAGTTCATGAACTACGCCGGTGAGACGGTCGAGGAAGAGGCCGAGGGCCTGTTCGCCGTCTGCATCCAGCACGAGATGGACCACCTCGAGGGCATCCTCTTCATCGACCACCTGTCGCGACTGAAGCGCGAGCGCGCGGTCGCCAAGGTCAAGAAGGCTGCGAGGATGGCCGCCTGATGAGCACGAAACGCAGCCGGGACCGGATCATCGACACGCGTGGCCGCCGTCGCCTGACCCGCAATGAAAAGGTCGGCGTCGCCTCCGTCGCCACCCTCGTGGGCGTCGCCGCCATCGGCGTGGTCGCGGGCATTCTTCTGGATCGCCTCCTCGACTTCAACGACGCCCTGGACGCCGGCGGCGAATGGGACGAAGGCGGCGGGGTCTCGACCCGCTGGGAATAAGGCCCAAGGGCGCAAGCAAGGGCGACTAGCGGGTGTCGGACCCGAGATAATCCGGCCCACGCTCCGTCCATCCCACGTAACAATCTTCGTGGATCAGCGCGACCCTCGTCGTCCCATCCTTGCCACGGTAGGCAACCTCGGCGCCGAAACCCCGACCGTCATTCAGAGCATCGACCCAAGCCGAGCTTGTTGCAAAGTTCTGCTGAACGGACGGGTGTGATCGTGACAGCATATGTCGTTTGGCGGCGTCGGCCCTGCTGACCGCCTCTTCAGCCGTAATCGCCGAACACTCATTCGAAGGAGGAGGCTGCGCGCAACCGTGAAGAACGCCGACGGACGCTATGACGATCGGCAGAATAGCAACCGTGCGCATGAGCATGCCTCGCCTTATCCTGTTCCCCGGCGCCGTCAGGAACGGCGGCCGACGCCTGATCTGTCAAGGTGCACCCAAGCCCCACGCCTTGTCGCTGACGCCCGCATAGGGCAAACCGCCGCGCATGCGCCTCGCCTTCATGGGTACTCCCGACTTCGCCGTGCCGTCGCTGGCCGAACTGATCGCCAGCGGCCATGAGGTCGTGGCCGTTTATTCCCAACCGCCGAAGCCGCGTGGACGCGGCCAGAAGCTGACGCCGTCGCCGGTTCACGCCTTCGCCGAGGCCATGGGCCTGCCGGTGTTCACGCCCGCGTCGATGAAGTCGCCGGAGGCCATCGCCGACTTCCTGAGCCTCGATCTGGATGCGGCCTGCGTGGTCGCCTACGGCCAGATCCTGAAGACGGAGGTGCTGGAGGCGCCGCGTCTGGGCTGCTTCAACCTGCACGGCTCCCTGCTGCCCCGCTGGCGCGGCGCGGCCCCGATCCAGCGCGCCATCATGGCCGGCGACAAACAGACCGGCGTACAGATCATGCGCATGTCCGAGGGTCTGGACGAGGGCGACATCCTGCTGTCCGAGATCATGGACATCCGCGCCGACGACACCGCCGCCACCCTGTCGGAGCGGATGTCGCACACCGGCGCCAGCCTGTGGACCCGCGCCCTGGCCGCCATCGAGCGCGGGGGCGCCCAGGGCACGCCGCAGGTCGGGGAACCGACCTACGCCCGCAAGATCACACCCGCCGAGGCCCGCATCGACTGGTCGCGCCCCGCCGCCCGGGTGGACGCCCACATTCGCGGCCTGTCCCCCTTCCCCGGGGCCTGGTTCGAGGCCCCCGGCCCGGACGGCCCGGTCCGGATCAAGGCCCTGCTGTCGGGCGTGGCCGAGGCATCGGCGGCGCCCGGAACCGTGCTGGACGGCGACGGCCTGACCGTTGCCTGCGGCGAGGGTGCGGTGCGGCTGATCCGCGTCCAGCGCGAGGGCAAGGCCCAGCAGGCGGCCGACGAAATGCTGCGCGGCTTCAGCCTGCCGGCAGGCACGGTGCTGTCTCCCTCAGGCAGCGAGCCCCCGCGGGGCGAGCGGTAGGGAGACCGGGAGATGCCCCGCTATCGGCTGACCGTCGAGTACGACGGCTCGGGCTACAACGGCTTTCAGGTCCAGGCCGGACAGCCGACCGTGCAGGGCGCGCTGGAGGGGGCGATCAAGGCCTTCTCGGGTCAGACCATCCGGCTGGCCGCCGCCGGGCGCACCGACACGGGCGTGCACGCCACCGGGCAGGTGGTCAGCTTCGATCTGGAGAAGGACTGGCCCGAGCACACGGTCATGAACGCCATGAACGCCCACCTGATCACCGAGCGGGTGTCGGTGCTGGACTGCGTCGGCGTGGATGACGAATGGCACGCCCGCTTCTCGGCGACGGGGCGCAAATATCTGTACCGCATCCTGAACCGGCCGGGCCGCCCGGCGCTGGATCTGGGCCGGGTCTGGCATGTGAAGAAGCCGCTGGACGCCGACGCCATGCAGGCGGCGGCCCAGGCGCTGGTCGGGCTGCACGACTTCACCACCTTCCGCGATGTGAACTGCCAGTCGAAGTCGCCCGAGAAGACCCTGGATATCGCGCGTGTGACCCGTGTCGGCGACGAGGTGCATCTGGTGTTCGAGGCCCGCAGCTTCCTTCACCGGCAGGTTCGCTCGATGACCGGCACCCTCTGTGAGGTCGGGCTGGGTCGCTGGGCGGTCGCGGATGTGGCCGGGGCGCTGGCGGCGAAGGATCGCGCGGCCTGCGGACCGGTCGCGCCGTCCGACGGCCTGTATCTGACCGGCGTCACCTACGACTCCGAATAGAAAAAGCCCGCCGGACGACCGGCGGGCCTTTCGTCCCGGAAGACGGATCGATCAGTTCTTCGCGCGCTCGGCGCCCGAGGTGACCGCGTTGCCGGCGGCGGACACGTCACGGCCGACGCCCGAAACGGTATTGCAGGCCGAAACGGCGAGCGCGGCGGCGACGAGGGTCAGGGCGATGATCTTTTTCACGGGAAGCCTCCGGAAGGACGTTGAACCTGCGCCGTAAACGCAAGCGTGGCCGTGCGGTTGCATGGCCAAGTTCGGGGACGATCTGCTAGAGCGCCGGGATGACCCAGCCCGCGAATACCGCCGCCCGCCGTCTTGTCGATACGCTCGTGATGAACGGGGTCGATCGCGTCTTCTGCGTGCCGGGCGAGAGCTACCTGGCCGTTCTGGACGCCCTGGCCGACGTGCGCGACCGGATCCAGGTCATCGCCTGCCGCCACGAGGCCGGCGCCGCCAACATGGCCGAGGCCTACGGCAAGCTGACGGGCAAGCCGGGCGTCTGCATGGTCACGCGGGGACCGGGCGCCACCCACGCCTCCATCGGCGTGCACACCGCGCATCAGGACTCCACCCCGATGATCCTGTTCGTCGGCCAGATCGCCCTGACCGACCGGGGCCGCGGCGCCTTCCAGGAGGTCGACTACCGAGAGGTGTTCGGCGGCCTGGCCAAATGGGCGACGGAACTGGAAAGCCCGGAGCGCACCGTCGAGGTGGTCGAGCGCGCCTTCTCCACCGCCCTGCAGGGCCGGATGGGGCCGGTGGTCATCGCCCTGCCCGAGGACATCCTGCACGAGGACGGCGGGCCCGCCCCTGTCCGCCCGGTCGTCCCGGCCAGGGCCGCCCCCGATCCCGCCTTCATCGCCGCCCTGACGGACAAGCTGGCGAAGGCCGAACGCCCCCTGCTGCTGCTGGGCGGTTCAGGCTGGACCGACGAAGCGACCACCGTCCTCGGCGACTGGGCCGAGCGGATCGGCCTGCCGGTCGCCCTGTCCTTCCGCCGCAAGGACCTGATCGCCAACGACCGTCCGAACTATGCGGGCGACCTCGGCCTCGGCCCCAATCCGAAGCTGATCGCGCGGGTGAAGGCGGCGGACCTGATCCTCGCCATCGGCGCGCGGCTGGGGGAGAATCCAACCCTCGGCTACACCCTGCTGACCCGCGAAGGCACGGCGCAGACGCTGGTGCACAGTCATCCGGGCGCGGAAGAAATCGGTCGCGTCTGGCCGGTGCTGCTGGGCGGGGTGGCCGACAATTCGCTGGCGGCCTTGGCGATCTCGACCATCGAACCGGGCCGGACGTGGACGGATCAGGCCGCCGAGGCCCATGCGGACTATCAGGCCTTCATCGCGCCCGTCACCGTCACCGGTGCGGTCAACATGAGCAAGGTCATCCGCCACATTACCGAGGTTCTGCCCGCCGAGGCCATCCTGACCAACGGCGCCGGGAACTTCGCCGCCTGGCTGCACCGCTTTCACCGCCACAACGCCCGCCGCACCCAGCTGGCCCCGACCTCGGGCGCCATGGGCTATGGCTATCCGGCGGCGCTGGCCGCCAAGAGCGTTCTTCCGGACACGGACGTTGTCTGTATCGCGGGCGACGGCGACTATCTGATGACCGGGCAGGAGATCGCCACGGCGGTCCAGTACGGCATCAACGCTGTGGTCGTGATCGTCGACAACGGCACCTACGGCACCATCCGCATGCACCAGGAGACGCACTATTCGGGCGCCGACCGGGTCATCGCCACCGACCTGAAGAACCCCGACTTCGTGAAGTACGCCGAGGCCTTCGGCGCCTTCGGCGTGCGCTGCGAGCGGACCGAGGACTTCCCCGCCGCCTTCGCCGCCGCCCGGAACGCCGGACGGCCCGCCGTCGTTCACCTGATCACCTCGGCCGAGGATATCGCGCCCACCCGCACGATCACCGGCCTGCGTTCGAAATAGGAGCCGCCATGCGCGCCGCCGCCGTCCTGTGCACCGCCGCTTTCGCCCTGACCGCGTGCGCGAGCGCGCCGGAGGAGCCCGGCCTGCCCGGTCTGCCGGGGACGCAGGCGACCAGCCAGAACGACTGCGCGGTGATCGCGGCGGTGGCCAAGGGCCACTACCAGTTCGGCCCGAACAATGTCCCGCCGCCCCTGTGGCTGTTCAGCGAGGACGGGGACTGGGAGCCGGCCTGCGACTGGAGCCGCTACGGGGTCAGCTTCCCGACCACCTACGACCCGAACCGCCCGCACCAGCCCGGCGACCGCGTGCAGTGGGTTCAGTTCCACAAGCCGGTCTATGACAGCCGCGGCGCCACCATTGAAGCGGGCATTCTGCACGGCCCGCTGGCCGGAATGGGCGTGCGCTGTCGCGTGGTGTCGGGCATCGCCGGCTGGACCCTGGCGGGCCAGTGCGAGAACACCTGGATCTCCTGACAACCGACCGGTGACGCCGGACGCGGGCGCCCCTATGTTCGCGCCATGACCGACGCGACGCCCGAGACGACCGCCCCCGACACGCCCGCGGAAGGCGGCCGCATCCGCCTGTGGATGATCGACGCCTCGGCCTACATCTTCCGCGCCTACCACGCCCTTCCGCCCCTGACGCGCAAGTCGGACGGCCTGCCGGTGGGCGCGGTACAGGGCTATTCCAACATGCTGTGGAAGCTGCTGCGCGACATGAAGGGCGAGGATGGGCCGACGCATCTGGTGGCGATCTTCGATCACTCGGAGAAGACCTTCCGGAACAAGCTCTACGACCAGTACAAGGCCCATCGGCCGCCGCCGCCGGAGGACCTGGTTCCGCAGTTTCCGCTGGTGCGCGAGGCGACGCAAGCGTTCGGCGTCCACTGCGTCGAACTGCCCGGCTATGAGGCCGACGACCTGATCGCGACCTATGCGCGGCGGGTTCGGGAATCTGGCGGCGAAGCGGTGATCGTCTCGTCAGACAAGGATCTGATGCAGCTGATCGGGCCGTCGGTGGTGATGTGGGACCCGATGAAGGATCGGCGGCTGGCGGAAGAGGCCGTGTTCGAGAAATTCGGGGTCGGGCCGGAGAAGATGATCGACCTGCAGGCCCTGATCGGGGACAGCGTCGACAACGTCCCGGGCGCCCCCGGCATCGGGCCGAAGACGGCGGCGCAGCTGCTGGACGAGTACGGCGACCTGGAGACGCTGCTGGCGCGCGCCGGCGAGATCAAACAGCCCAAGCGGCGCGAGACCCTGATCAATTTCGCCGACCAGATCCGCCTGTCGCGCGAGCTGGTGAAGCTGGACGACGCGGCCCCCGCGCCCGAGCCGATCGCCGACTTCGCCGTCCGCGATCCCGACCCGGAGACCCTGGCCGCCTTCCTGGACCTGATGGAGTTCCGCAGCCTGCGCACCCGCGTCGGCGACGGCAAGGCTCCCGCCAAGGACGGCTCGGCCTTCACAGCCCGGCCCAAGCCCCTCAGCGCCCCCGTCCTCTCCCCCCGCTACGCCCCCCAGGCCGTGGCGACCGACGTCACGGTCCAGACCTTCGACCACGACGCCTATGTCACCATCCAGACGCTCGACCAGCTGGACGCCTTCATCGCCCGCGCGACCGAGGCGGGCGTCATCGGCTTCGATTGTGAGACGGATGCGCTCAGCGCCACCCACGCGGGCCTGTGCGGGGTGTCGCTGGCCATCGGGCCGAATGACGCCTGCTATGTGCCGCTGACCCATGAGCTGGAGCCCGTGGCGGGCGGCGGGGGCCTGGACTTCGGCGACGCGACGGACACGCGCGAGCCCCTGACCCAGATCGACAAGCCCACGGCCCTCCTCCGCCTCAAGACCCTGCTGGAGAACCCCGCGGTCCTGAAGGTCGGGCAGAACATCAAATACGACCTCGCCGTCATGGCCCAACGCGACATCGCCGTGGCCCCCTACGACGACACCATGCTGATCAGCTATGTGCTGGAGGGCGGCCTGCACGGCCACGGCATGGACGAGCTGTCCCGCCTGCACCTGGGCCACGAGCCGATCCCGTTCAAATCGGTCTGCGGCACGGGCAAGAGCCAGAAATCCTTCAAACACGTCGCGCTGAAACCGGCCACCCAATACGCCGCCGAGGACGCCGACGTGACCCTGCGCCTGTGGCGCATCCTCAAGCCGCAGCTGGCGGAACAGGGCCTGACCACCGTCTATGAGACCCTGGAGCGCGGCATGCCCGCGACCCTGGCGGCCATGGAGCGCGAGGGCGTCCGCGTCGACCCCGCGCGCCTGAAATCCCTCTCCAGCGAGTTCGGCATGCGCATGGCCGAGCTGGAGCAGAAGGCCCACGACCTGGCCGGGCATCCGTTCAACGTCGGCAGCCCCAAACAGATCGGCGACATCCTGTTCGGCGAGATGAATCTGCCCGGCGGCAAGAAGACCGCCAGCGGCCAGTGGGGCACCGACGCCTCGGTCCTCGAGGAGCTGGCCCTGACGCACGAGCTGCCCCGCGTCCTGCTGGACTGGCGCCAGCTGTCCAAGCTGAAGGGCACCTATACCGACGCCCTGATCGAGGCCGCCGACGCCACGACCGACCGCGTCCACACCAGCTACCAGCTGGCCGCCGCCACCACCGGCCGCCTGGCCTCCAGCGACCCCAACCTGCAGAACATCCCGATCCGCACGGCCACCGGCCGCCAGATCCGCCAGGCCTTCATCGCCGGCCCGGGCAACGTCCTGATCAGCGCCGACTACAGCCAGATCGAGCTGCGCCTGCTGGCGCACATCGGCGACATTCCGGAGCTGAAACGCGCCTTCAAGGCCGGGCAGGACATCCACGCCGCCACCGCTAGCGAGATGTTCAACGTCCCCCTGGACCAGATGGACCCCGAGACCCGCCGCCGCGCCAAGGCGATCAATTTCGGCATCGTCTACGGCATCTCCGCCTTCGGCCTGGCCGCCCAGCTGGGCATCGACCAGGGCGAGGCCGGCGCCTACATCAAGACCTATTTCGAGCGCTTCCCCGGCATCCGCGCCTATATGGACGCCACCAAGGCCCAGGTGCGCGAGACGGGCACGGTCAGCACCGTCTTCGGCCGCCGCATCCACATCCCGGCCATCCACTCCAAATCGGGCGCCGAGCGCCAGTTCGGCGAACGCGCCGCCATCAACGCGCCGATCCAGGGCGCGGCGGCGGACATCATCCGTCGCGCGATGATGCGGATGCCCGGCGCTTTAGCTTCGGCGGGCCTGTCGGAGGTGAAGATGCTGCTGCAGGTGCACGACGAACTGGTGTTCGAGTGTCCGGAGGGGCTCGCCGAGGCCGCGATTGTGGAGATCAGGCGGGTGATGGAGGGGGCGGCCCTGCCCGCCGTCGCGCTGTCGGTGCCGTTGGTGGTGGAGGCGCGGGCGGCGGGGAACTGGGATGAGGCGCATTAGGGAAGATGCCAAAGCAACTCAGCAACACCCTTCGAAGATATACATCTCTGACCGTCGCGTTGGACATGCTGATTAATCGGCGAATCGTTCTTATCAATCCCAGTAAATGGGATGATGGAAACGACACTCATTTCATTGACTTGTACAAAGGCAGCAAAGGCGTGGGCTCAGTGCTCGCGTCTTGCATGACGATGTCGACAGAGACGTACCATCATTGGAAAATTTTCTCTGACGGCCTTGATGGCGTCTGCATCGAATTTAACCGACCCAAACTTGAGGCTGACGTAGCAAAGAGACCTGAAGTTCGGTTCGAGCCAGTGGAATATCTTCTCCTCAAAGACTTGCAGTCGATGAGCAAGAAAGACGTCAGCCGTCTGCCATTTATCAAAAGAGATGCATATGGCGACGAGCGCGAATGGAGGATGATTTCGACGCCCAAAGAGGAGAACGTCCAAACTTGGGAAGTTCCAATTTCTCTGGCGTCCATCCAGCGAGTGCGCCTAAGTCCGTGGACGAATCTCGCGTTGAGGCAAACGATTCGAACCTTGATCAGGGCTCAAGAAGGCTGTGAACAGATGAGCGTGGTCAGCTCAGGACTAACGAATAGCGCAAAGTGGAGGCAGGCTGGAGCAGCAATCGCTAGTTAGCGGCTCCAGTGGTTACTCAGTGCCAAAGAAGCTTTTTCCAGAAATGCCAGCGTAGTCGAAGAAGGCTTGATTACGGGCTCTAGCGTCAGCGATTAAGGCGTCCCAGCCGACCAGTTCGATAGACCCTCGGAAACCGTTGTCTGGTCGATATATACGGCCTCGACCATCCGGCGTTCGTTGCCAAGAGTAGGTCCACTCATCGAGCTTTCCGACGATGTCGGCGACGATGAAACAATGAAAAATCGTCTGCTCGTCAAGTTTTACAGGCCTGCCCTTCACATCGGTCAGCCCGCCTCCCTGCAATCGTCGAATGTAGCGCTCGACTTGCAATTGCGGATTTTCGTCGGCCTCATATGTGGTCCGACCTGGGCGCTTGAACTCGACCAAGAGAACCTTCGACCCGTTTTCGGTTTGTCGAAGTCCGTGAACGTAGTCGAAGATCAGAACGTCCGGCCGCTCGTCGCTTTCAATCGCCTTTGCGAGCGTGTTGAAGTCGACATCCGAACTGAAATATCGCGCGAAGGTCAGCCGCTCGTCGATGATCCAGAGATCATGCGACGCAGATGCTTCGACTTTTCGACGGTCTCCCTCGACCGTGTTCACTCGAACCGGGCAGATGAACGAATGAAGAATATCTTCTCGTTGGTACGCGCTATCCCGGTCATCGTCCCGCACCTTCTCGAGCAATATTTCGATGAAGTCCAAGACAACTTTTCGTCTGACGACATACTCCGCGAGACTCCGCCGCTCGGCATCCTCTAGAGCTTGACCGGCTTCGGTGATCGCGGCGGCAAAGGTCGAAGGATCTATCTCTCCGCCCTTCAGCCGCGTCAGAACAGCTCTAATTTTCTCTGCTTGACGCGCGTCCCGGCGAAACCGCTCGCGCGAAAGATGCCCATAAATCGCATCGTTGCTGAGTTCGCCCGAGGGGAGCTTAGCTTGCAGCTCGTCGGTGTCTCCGAAGGCAACCGATGGATATGACTGCGTTATTTCCTCAATAATAACTCGCTGAGAACCCCTGAGAAGGGCCAGAGGCGCCGCCAGGAATTTTTCGAAGTGCGGTGCACACACCTCGTTTATGATACGCTCGATAACCGCATCCTCGAAAAGAAATGCGGTTCTCTCTTGGTTTACTTGTCCATCGAGATAGTCTCCAGTGAGAATTCCATGGAAGACGAGGTCATTATTCGGGCCGAACGTCTTCAGACCGAGCTTGCCGTCTATGGACTGAGAGTGAACGGTGCGATCGTGGGCGATAAAGTGAATGAAGTGCGAGCCCTTAAGATCTGCGCTCGCGCTCTTATCGCACTCCATCATCGTTAGTTTAAGTGTCCCGTACTGGTCGGAGACGATCTCGACCTCGGGATCACGACGATGGACAATCTTGCCTATGTCCTTCGGATATTGGCGAGCCTCGTCGCCGACAATCACCTCAATCTGAGGACAACGATTTCCAATGAACGCGGGCAGAAAATGGGAAGTGAGGTGTTGGAAGACAAAGCTGCCCCGACCGGGAAATTTGGCCTCGTAGCCATTGTCTCTTAGGCCCGTAAACCTGACAAAAAACGATGATCCCAACGCTTCCGGCGCCGGAGTTATGATCTCGTTTTGAATCTGATTGTCGATCGCCAAAACGAAATCGAACCGGCGCCTCGTGCGCCCTAAGGGATCATCGAAAACACTGTCCACCTCTATGGCGTCAAAGCAGTCTAGCCAGAGCAGGCGGCCGACGCCCTTCCCTCCGATCTGGATCTTGTTGTCGGTATCCGTCGTCGTAAACGCTTCCCAATTTTTCGCGTTCAGGCCGAGACCATTGTCCTCAACTGTCGCCCAGACGTCTTCCTTCTTGCGATCCGTCGCAACGGTAACCACCACGCGCCCAAGCGTAGCGACTTCCTCGCCAAATCGTCCCTGTGTCGAGTGGATTGAATTGCTTATCGCCTCAAACAGCGGCTGCATTGCCCCGGCGACATTAGTCGGCTTGGGAAGCCGCTCGATCCGCTTTACGAGATTAGGGCGCAGTGACGTCATTGGTCGGTCCAGCTTTTCGGTTGAACTAGACCGCTAGCTACCCTTCAACAAGGGCGGAGGTCCGAGCAACCATACGTTGCCAATCTCAGCCATTGCAAAGTTTCATTTTACCTTCCGGCACTGCTTCACGCTCCTACCATTGCGGGTCGCCCACACAGCCTGTTGAGGATGCATCGAGAAGATCGGACACGCATCGTTTTCCTCACGCACACGGCGACGCCCGCTACCGCCTAGAACAAGCCCCCAACCCGCGCTTTCTCTGAACCCCAACCCGCTGATCCGGCTCGGTTTCAACCCCCGACCAGCGTCATCTTCCCGCCGGGGTTTCCGCGCGCCGTAAAATGGCGGGATGGGCAAGCACTTCAATTCGAAACATGACGACGACGCGTGGCGGGGCTGGTTCGGGCGCTGGCATGCGGGGGAGACGGCGCTGGCGCTGATCCGGGAGGCGCGGGTGTCGATGGACACCTGGAACGCCAATGCGCGGCGGCTGGGGATGCAGATCAAGGACCTGCCGCCGGACCATCCCCGGCGGCGGGCGCCCGCGTTCGGGGAGCGGCCGAGGGACTATCGGCATCGCAACAGCCTGCTGACCGAGGGGCAGTGGGCGGACCTGTTCGCGAAACGGGCGGCGGGGGCGCCGGACCGGGTGCTGGCGCTGGAGTACGGGGTGACGCCGGCGACGATCGGGACCCAGGCGAAGAAGCGGGGGTTGCGGCGGGAGGATTTGCGGAGCGGGGAGAGCCCCTCCACCGCTGCGCGGTCCCCCTCCCCGCGGGGCGGGGAGGAGACGCGGCTACTCACGGCTGGCGGCGCCGCCCCCTCCACCACGCTGCGCGGGGTCCCCCTCCCCACCTGCGGTGGAGAGGTGAGTGCGAGGACCGTGCGTGAGCCGGCGCCCCTCCACCCTCCGACGCCTGCGGCGCCGGACGGTCCGGTCGTCGGATCGACTTCGTCGCTCCTTCCTCCACCCCCGCAGGGGGAGGAACTTTCCGAGATTGATCTGGCCGGGCTTGGGGTGCGGATCAGGCGGGGGGACTGGGCGGGGACGGCCGACAGCTTTGACAGCGGGGTCGAGGCGGCGGGGGCGCGGGGGGACTTTCACGGCGTGGTGGCGCTCTGTCGGGCCAAGGAGAGCGTGAAGCGGGCGATGTTCGGGGCAGGAGCCGAGACCCCCTCCCCCGCTTCGCGGTCCCCCTCCCCATCGCCGGGCGACGGGGAGGAGACGACGGGGGTCGCTGGTCCGCCGCTGGTGCTGCGGGCGGCGCAGCGGGCGCCGGCGGGGGACTGGGCGACGTGGTTGTTCCTGGGCGGGCGGGGCGCGGGCAAGACGCTGGCGGGTGCGATGTGGCTGGCGGAGATGGCGGATCGGGCGGGGCCGGGCGGGCGGCTGGCGCTGATCGGGCCGACGCTGCACGACGTGCGCGAGGTGATGATCGAGGGGGTGTCGGGGATCCGCTCGCTGGCGCGCTGGGGGGACGGCGCCAGGCCGGTGTTCGAGGCGTCGCGGCGGCGGCTGGTGTTTCCGAACGGGGCGGTGGCGCAGGCCTTTTCCGCCGAGGATCCGGACTCGTTGCGGGGGCCGCAGTTCTCGGCGGCGTGGGCGGATGAATTTTGTGCGTGGAAGAAGGGCGGCGAGGTGCTGGCCTTGCTGCGGATGGGGTTGAGGCTGGCGTTGCCGGCCGGGAAGGGCGCTGACGCTCGGCTCGCGGAGGTGAGCGGCTTGAGCGCGGACAATATGCCTGAATCGTCCCCCTCCCCCTCGATGGGGGAGGGCCGGGGTGGGGGTGAGGGCTGCTTGGTTGAGTATGCGGCGCGGGAGGCGGTGTCGGGGGACGGGGCCTCATGCGCCACACCTTCGCTGACGGAGCGCGCACCCCCATCCCCGACCCTTCCCCCATCGAGGGGGAAGGGAGGGCATCCGCTTCTGTGTGTGACGACCACCCCTCGCCCGACCGCCGCCCTGCGCGCGTTGCGGGCCGAGGCGTCCTGCGTCGAGACCCATGCGGGGACGGCGGACAATGCGGCGCATCTGTCGCCGGGATTCCTGGCCGGGCTGGAGGCGCTGTACGGCGGGACGCGACGGGCGGCGCAGGAGATCGAGGGGAAGGTGGTGGAGGGGGAGGGGGCGCTTTTCTCTGCGGAGATGCTCGCGCGGGCGCGCTCGCATCCCGCCGGGGCCTATCGTCCTTCGGACTACTTGAGGCCCCGGACCCCGGGTGCGCCACAGGCGGCTGACGACCGCAGCGGCACGGGTGGTCGCGCGCCCGTGAAGTTCGACCGCATTATCGTCGCCATCGACCCCACCACCTCGGCGGGCGGCAACGCCTGCGGGATCGTGGCGGCGGGGCGGAGCGGGGATCGCGCGGTGGTGCTGGCGGACCGGTCGCAGGCGGGGCTGAGCCCGGAGGGGTGGGCGCGGCGGGCGATGCGGACGGCGGCCGAGTTCGGGGCGACGGTGCTGGTGGCCGAGGTGAACCAGGGCGGGGAGATGGTGCGGGCGGTGCTGAAGGCGGCCGGCTCGACCCTGACGCTGAGGGAGGTGCGGGCGACGAAGGGCAAGCGGGTGCGGGCCGAGCCGGTGGCGGCGCTGTACGAACAGGGGCGGGTGACGCACGCGGGGGATTTCGCGGCGCTGGAGGAGGAGCTGATGGCCTTCGGCGGCGAGGACGAGGCGGGCTGCGACCTGGACCGGGCCGATGCGCTGGTGTGGGCGATCACCGACCTGCTGATCGACCGGGCGGGCGATCCGGAGCGGGGGCCGAGGCTGACGGTGCTGCCGGGCTGGGCGCCGGTGCGACGGGGGCTGTCGTACGGGCTCTGAGCGGGAGGCGAGACGCGGCGGGGGCGGCGCTGCTATGGCGGGGGGATGAAGACCATCGACGTCCTGATCGTCGGCGCGGGCGCCGCCGGAATGATGTGCGCCATAGAGGCCGGGCGGCGGGGCCGCTCGGTGCGGGTGGTGGACCATGCGCGAAACCCCGGCGAGAAGATCCGCATCTCGGGCGGCGGGCGCTGCAACTTCACCAATACCGGGACGGGCCCGGCCAACTTCCTGGGCGAGAACCCGCGCTTCGCGACCAGCGCCCTGAAGCGCTTCACGCAACAGGACTTCATCCGGCGGGTCGACCGGGCGGGCATCGCCTGGCACGAAAAGACCCTGGGGCAGCTGTTCTGCGACGACAGCGCGAAGCAGATCGTCCGCATGCTGACGGACGGGATGCGCGAGGCGGGCGCGACCCTGTCGATGGGGACGGCGGTGGACCGGATCAGCCGGGTGGACGGCGGCTTCGAGGCGGCCCTGTCGGATGGCGGCGTGGTGCGGGCCTCGTCGCTGGTGCTGGCCACCGGCGGCAAGTCGATCCCCAAGATGGGCGCCACCGGCTGGGCCTATGAGACGGCGCGGAGCTTCGGGCTGAGGGTGACGGACACGCGCCCGGCGCTGGTCCCCCTGACCTTCGAGCCGGGCCTGCTGGAGAAGCTGGCGCCGCTGGCCGGGCTGTCGGTGGAGGCGGTGGTGAGCCATCGCACGCCCGCGGACGGCGGCGCGCCGGGGCGGCCGACGGGCGAGACCCGGTTCGCGGAGGGCCTGCTGTTCACCCACCGGGGGCTGTCGGGCCCGTCGATCCTGCAGATCAGCTCCTACTGGCGCGAGGGCGAGGCGATCACCGTGCGGATGGCGCCGGGCGAGGACGTCTATGCGAAGCTGAAGGCCGCCAAGGAGGAGAACGGCAAGCAGATGGTGCATACGGCCCTGGGGCATATTGTGCCACGCCGCCTGGCCGAGAGCGTCTGCGAGCGCGAGGGGGTCAAGGGCAAGCTGGCCGAGATCGGCGACAAGGTCCTGCGCCGTCTGGACGAGGCGGTGAACGGCTGGACCGTGAAGCCGGTGGGCTCGGAAGGCTATCGCACCGCCGAGGTGACCCTGGGCGGCGTCGCCACGGACGAACTGGACCAGCAGACCATGGAGGCGAAGTCCGTGCCCGGCCTGTTCGTCATCGGCGAGGCGGCGGACGTCACCGGCTGGCTGGGCGGGTATAATTTCCAGTGGGCCTGGTCGTCCGGCTGGGCGGCGGGACAGGCATGTTGAGGGCGCTATCGCTCGCGACGCGGTCGCTCGCTGCTTGAGCGTGGATAGGGTATAGGCGCCGCCATGACCGCCCGCCCGCCGTTCACCGCCACTGTCCTGACCATGTTCCCGGAAGCGTTTCCGGGGCCGCTCGGCGTGTCGCTGATCGGGACCGCATGGCGCGAGAAAGGGCTCTGGAGCCTTGAAACGCTTGACATTCGGGCGTTCTCCGACGATAGGCGCGGCTTCCTGGACGACACCCCCGCGGGTGGCGGCTCGGGAGCTGTGCTGAAGGCGGACGTTGTGGCCCGGGCGGTGGATAGTCTCTCGGGACCGAAGCGGCCGCTTTTGTACATGAGCGCCCGGGGTCGGCCCCTGACCCAGGCGCGGGTGAAGGAATGGGCCAAGGCGGACGGCATTGTCGTTCTCTGCGGTCGTTTCGAGGGGGTGGATCAGCGCGTGCTGGACGCGCGCGGGTTCGAGGAGGTCTCGGTCGGAGACGCGGTTCTCGCCGGCGGCGAGGCGGCGGCGATGGTCGCGATCGAGGCGTGCGTCAGACTGATCCCCGGAGTGCTCGGCGCGGCGGAAAGCCTGTCGTCCGAGAGTTTCGAGGACGGGCTTCTGGAATATCCGCAGTACACGCGACCGCGGACGTTCGAGGGGCAGGAGATCCCGGAGGTCCTGTTGTCGGGCGACCATAAAAAGGTCGCTCAGTGGCGTCAGGAGCAGCGGGAGATCACGACGCGGGAACGGCGACCCGACCTTTGGGCCGCCCACACCGCGAAAGACTGAATACCAAATGCGGAGTTCGCTCCGCCAACTCACAGCTAAAGGGCGCAAAAGCCCGAGGAGAATGGAATGAACATCCTTCAGACCCTGGCGGCCGAAGAGAAGGCCCGTCTGATCGAAACCCGCGCGATCCCCGACTTCCAGCCGGGCGACACCCTGCGCGTCAACGTGAAGATCAAGGAAGGCGAGCGCGAGCGCGTTCAGGCCTTCGAAGGCGTCTGCATCGCCCGCGCCGGCGGCGGCGTGAACGAGAACTTCACCGTCCGTAAAATTTCGTTCGGCGAGGGCGTCGAGCGCGTCTTCCCGATCCTGTCGCCGATGATCGAGTCGATCGAGGTGAAGCGCCGCGGCGTCGTGCGTCGCGCCAAGCTGTACTACCTGCGCGACCGTCGCGGTAAGTCGGCCCGTATCGCCGAGAAGCAAACCGTCCGCGCACCGAAGGTGGCCGTGCCGGAAACCGGCAAGGCGGAAGCCAAGACCGAAGAAGCCTGATCCACTTTATGTGGGCGCTGACGCGCGCGACGCGGTCGCGCGCTGCTTGAGCGCAAGGCTGAAATGACGAAGGCCCCGGCGAAGACGCCGGGGCCTTTTTCGTGGGCTGCGGGGCGATGGCGGCATCGGACCACCAGCCACTGGCCACGCATCACTTTCAGCCGCCGCCCCCAGACCGGGGACCCGCCGCCTACTGCGGGAACAGCCCGCTGCCGGCGTCTCGCTGACCCTCGAGGCTGTGGCGGAGATCGTGAAGGTCGTCGGCCGCGCGGACCCGGTCGAAGGCGCGACGGATGGACTCGCGGGTCGTGGCCGAGATGTCCGAGTCCTCCAGCGCCTTGTGGAAGCGGGCGCGGACATGGTCCTCGGCCTGCTCGACGGCGCCGACGACGGTCAGGTCGTCGCGGAGCAGGGCATGCTTCACATCGGTAAGGGCGCGCTGGGCCTTGGCGAGAATGGAGCCGTCCTGATCCGGCTCGCCGCCGAGGGCGCGGACATCAGTGGCGAGGTCCTGCGCGATGGTCCGCCGCTCGACCTCGCGACGGGCGAACAGATCGCGGCGTCCGTCGTCGGCGCTGTGGTCGAGCGCGTCGTGATAGCCGTCCGCACTGTCGATCACGGTGCGGATCAGGCCGTTCAGAACCTGGATGTCGTGGCGATTGGCGTTGCTCATGGCGGTCCTCCGGGGAGAGACCTGTAAAGCGTCCGCCCGCGGCGAAGGTTTCCCGCCTTCCGGGGTTTCCTAGAGCTTTGTCCGCAGGGACCAAAGCTCGGGGAAGCAGCGCCGCTGGAGCGTCTCGGTCAGATAGCCGACGCCGTCGGTGCCGCCCGTGCCGCGGCGGCGGCCGATGATCCGCTCGACCGTCACGACATGCTTGTGCCGCCAGGTCAGCAGGGCGTCGTCCAGATCGACCAGCTTTTCGGCCAGTTGATAGAGCGGCCACCAACGCTCGGTGTCGCGATAGACCTCCAGCCAGGCCGCCTCGACCGCCTCGGACGGCGCATAGGGCCTGGAGACATCGCGGTTCAGGACCTCGACCGGGACGGGCAGGCCGGCGACCGCAAGCTGGGACAGGGCGTCGTCATAGAGGCTGGGCGCGTCGATCGCCGCCCTGAGCGCGGCATGGGCCTCGGGCCGGTCCTCATGGAAGCGCAGGAAGCGGTCATCCTTGAGGCCGAGCATGGATTCGAAGCGGCGGAACTGGTCGCTCTGGAAGCCGGAGGACGAGCCCAGCACGCCCCGGAACCGGAGATAGTCCGCCGGGGTCATGGTCGCCAGGATATCCCAGCTCAGCGTCATGACGGTCTGGATGCGGCTGACCCGGGCCAGGGACTTGTAGGCCGGAACGAGATTCCCGGTCCGGACCAGCGACTGCGCCAGCGCCACCTCATGCAGGATCTGCTTGAGCCACAGTTCCTTGGTCTGGTGGATGATGACGAACAGCATCTCGTCATGCTGGTCGGACAGCGGATGCTGGGCGGCAAGCAGGTCGTCGAGCGCCAGATAGCCAGCGTAGGTGATGGTGGACGGCGCGGTCGGTTCGGTCATGTCGACCGTATCGCGCGGAGGGCCGGCGGGCTCAAGAGGCGGCCCGCCTTATGGTCACCCTAACGCCGGACCCACTGGCCCTGGGCGTTGCGGTACCACTGGCCCGAGCTGATGCGCGGCAGGAGCTGGGTTTCGAACATGCGCACGCCGGCGTCCTCGGCGGTGGCCCCGCCGCCCGTGTCAGCGGCGGTGCGGGCGTAGGCCGCACGGCGCCCGGCGTTGGTGGCCTGGACGGCGGCGGTCAGCGCCGCATCCGACGACGGCACGCGGAAGCCGACATAGCCGTCTGCCTGTTCGCCGACGACGCCCTCAACCTTGGCGGCGTCGATCAGCGCCTTCTGCTGCGCGGTCTGGGCGAAGGCCGCGCCCGCGGCGACGCCGAGAGCGGCGACGGCAGCCACCATGACGAAGACTTTGCGGAATGACATCGGAGGGACCTTTCGCATCAGAACAGGTTCGGGTTCTCGGCCAGGAGGTCTTGAAGCTCCCGGTCGAGACGGACGCGGATGTCGGCGTCCAGTCGGGCATTGATCTGGATCGGATCGACCTGGAGCCGGACCGTGGGCGTGCAGGCGGCGGCGCCCATGGCCACGGCGGCGAGGCCGAGCAGGGCGACGGTTCTGCGAGACTTGGTCCGGGTCATGGGGACTCTCCGATTGATCCGCGGCGACTTAACGCGATCGCGGGTGAACGGGTTCTGAACGGTGAAGGCGGCCTGATCAAGGCGACGCTTCGTCCGCCGGCGTCACATCCGGACGCCCGTTGCGGGCCCGGTCGAGCGCCATCAGGTCGCTGACCAGCTCGTTCAGATTGACAGAGGTGTCCAGGGTCAGGTCGATCTGGGTCCCGGACGGCAGGGGCAGCTCCCGGTTCAGGAACTGACGGCTGATGAACTCGGCCAGCGGAATGCGCAGCTCCTGCCGCTGTGGCGGATCGTGGCGGCCGCGGACGCGGAAGACGACGCCCAGTCGCCCCTGATCCTCACTGTCGACCTGGGCCGAAAGGATGTCGAAGGCGAGGTTCTCCATCGCCTGATAGGCCAGGTCCTGCACCGTATTCGGCGGCAGGGCCTCGCCGCCGCCCTCGGCCTCGAGTCCCGACAGGGCCGTACGGGGGATGGACAGCCGGCCGGGCTCGATCGCCTCAAGCCGCCCCCCGACGATGCGAACGCCGTCGGTCGGATTCCAGCTGAACGGCAGGCGGCCCGACACCACCGCGTCCAGGCTGACCTTGTCGCCGAAGCCGGCGGCAGTGACGATCTGGTCGAGCTGGACGGACTCCACCACGATGACGCCGGTGAAACCCTGCTGGATATCCAGCGGAACCGTCAGGGGCTCGATGCGGACGCTGCCGCCGGCCAGATCGAGATCGGCGCCCTCGACCGTCAGGGCGGCCTTGTCGAGACCGAAGACGAGATTCACGTCGGTGAGGGGGGCGACCGATGCCACGCTGTCGGCGTGCAGGGTCTGGCCGGGCGCAGCCGCAAGGGGGGCCAGGTTGACGAAGTCGACCACGCCGCGCAGCCCCTTCACCTCGCCGGCCGGACTGGTGAAATCCAGACCGGGGATGGTCAGGCGGCCGCTGCTGGCCCCCTCCCCGTCCGCGCGCCAGTCGATCCGGCCGTTGAACCGGACCGAACCGGTCGCCGGAGACCCGACAATCTCCCCGGCCAGGGGGCTGAGGTCGGCGGGCTGGAGCCCCCCTTCGGAGAAAACGATCCCCGGCGCGTCGATGGTCAGACCGCCGACGCCCGACCGTCCGTCATGCGCGAGGTCCAGACGGCCGAGACCCGTACCGCCGCGCGAGAGGTCGAAGGCGCCGGTCCAGTTCTGATCGGCCAGACGGGCGGCGCCGGCCGCCGTCAGGGGATTGAAGCGGGCCGGGTCGGTGGCGTCGACCACGGTGGCGGAGGCGATCCGCGCCTGCAGGCCGACGCCGCGCGGCCCTCCGTCGGCCGTCAGGGCGCCTTCGGCGTCGCGGAAATGCAGGGCGAGGAAGGGGGCGGAGGCGTTGAGCCCGGACAGACGGCCGTCCGCCCGCCAGGCCCCGTTGCGGACCTCGACCATCGGACGGCCGGAGGGGCAGAAACCGCCGGAAATGTCGGTGACGTCATTGTCGCCCAGTTCGAGGCGCTCGACGGAGACGGGCGCACAGCCAGCGGCCGTATAGGTCAGTCGTCCGCCGGAGGACGTCAGTTCGCCCCGGGTCTGGAGCGTGATGCCGCGGGCGAGGTCGAAGTCCAGCGCCGCCCGGCCGTCGAGGGTCGCGGTGAAACCGCCGTCGATCAGCGACCAGCGCGGAATCCCGAAGGCCGCCTCCGGAAGGCCCTGCCCGCGCGTGGCGGTCAGGGACAGGCTGCCGCCGCCGCGCTCGCCCCGCGCCGCGCTGAAGACGGGACCGGCGCCGGGGCGGATGGTCAGGACGCCGCCATTGACCGGCGTGACGGTCGCGGGCCGGTCCAGCACGAACCGGGCGCCGGTGTCGCCCGTCGACAGGGTGAAGGCGGGGACATCCACGGCGAAGGCCGACAGGGCCTGCTTCATCCGGCCCAGCTCGACGATATCGTCCCGGGCAGGCGCGCCGAACAGGGGCCAGGCGCCTCGCGCCGCCCGCAGGCCGCCCTGGACATCGACCCGCACCGCCCCGTCGGCGACAAGATCGAGCCGCACAGCGCCGCGCAGACCGCCCAGGGACAGGTCTCCGGCGGCGAACCGGTCTGCGGCGACGCTGACCGGGCCCTGGGCCTCCAGGGCGGCGCCCCGGCCGCCGGCGACCAGACGGGCGGCGTCCAGACGAACCCCGGCTCCCTCCAGGCCCGCGCCCCGGATCCGGTCGGCGGTGACCCGGGCGGGTCCCGTCAGCCGCCAGCCGAGCCCGTCCGCCGTGCGATCCAGGACCGCCGAGGCGTCCTGGAGGCCCAGACGCACCGCGCGGCCGGCGACCGCGCCCGACAGCGTGCTCGCGCGGATATCGGTGGTGGCCCGGCCATCAATACGGAAGGTCTCGATCCAGCCGGTTGTGGCGCCGGCGAAGGCCAGGGCCGCCTCGACCCCGGCCGCCTGCTGCTCTCCGGTCGTCAGGCGATCGGCGGTCAGACGGGCGTCGAGGCGCGCCTGACCGTCGCCCCTCCGGGTCTTCAGATCGGGATAGGGCAGGTCTCCGGTCAGCACCAGCCGCGCCCCCTCCCCGCCGACGCCCGGCAGGCGCACCGCCCCCGCCGAAGCGGTCAGGCGCAGCGCGACCCGGTCGCCGGTCGTGGTCAGGTCGACGGCGGCGGCCAGGCCGCGCGCATCGATCCGGTCGCCGCTGCGCAGGGCCGTCTGCGGCATCCGCGCGACCAGCCGTATCAGCTTGCCGTCCTCGACCCGGGCGTCGCCGAGAATGTCAGCGGGACCATAGTCGGTCAGCAGACGCACCCGCGCATCCTCGACCAGCACGAGCGGCGCGCGGCTGTCCGGGCCCGGCGGCCGACCGGTGAACTGCTCGATCAGGGGATCCAGAGACCCGAACGACACCTTGCCGTTGGCCAGACTCACCCGGGCGACGGGGCGCACCAGACGAATCCGGCTCGGGGCGACGCCCAGCCCCCCGCGCGACCAGGGCGCGCCGACGACATAGTCGACCTCGACCCGTTCGACCGTCACATCCGGGTTCCGGGGGTCGCCGATCCTCACCCGGGCGACGACGCCGTCCAGCTCGACCCGCTGGATGTCGACGTCGGCGGGAACGCCCTGACGTTCGAGCCAGCCGACCAGCACCTGCCGGGTCACGGCCCGACGGTTCAGCCAGGCCATGGCGGCGATGACCAGGACGACGCACAGAAACACCCCGGCGACGGCGAGGACGCGCCGGACCACCGGGCGCGGGCGGCGCGGGGCCGGAGGGGCGGATCCGGGCGGGGAAGAGGCGATGTCGCTCATGTCCGCTGTCCTTTAGCGGGACCGGCCGCCTGACGGGAAGCGGGGCGCCCGCGACGCGCGGACGTCTGAGCAGAATGGCCGTGGCTGTCGGGCAACAGAATAGTGTCCTTGAGGCAACCTTGAGTGAAGCGCCCGGCGTCGGCGGCGGTCGCGATGGAGTGACTGCGAATAGAAATCACAATCTGTGTGAATACTGTGGCGTTGATCTCGGATCATCTCAGCGCGCAGGCAGGCTTTACCGTTCCTGGCCCCGCCGATTACGGCGCCGGTTAACGGCTTGTAACGATCCGGCTTCCCATGATGGGACAGACGGGCTATATGCCCTGTCTCGCGACGGGCGGTTCCTACGGGGGGCGGCGCGGCGCGATCCTTGCTTTCAGTGGCTTTGGGCGCCGGGCCGGCGTCGTTGTTTGTCGGGGTTCGATGGCTCAGTTCGATCCACGTCGCCAGCCGATGCGCATCGCGCCTCACGCCCTCACGGCGGTGGCGGCGATCTCGGTGGCGCTGCTCGCCGGGCGCGTTTATCAACCCGCGAAGGCCGAAGAAGCTCCCGTTCTGACCGCCTCGACCATCGCCGCGCTGGAAGCGCAGGCGTTCGCCGCCGGCGGCGCGCCGGTCGGCATGACCATGCCGGAAGCCATCCCGGTCGAAATCCGCCGCGGCGAGACCTTTGAACAGGCCGTGCGCCGCACCGGCATCGCCGCCGAGGAAGCCTCGGCGGTGGCCGCCACCCTGTCCAACGCCATGGACGTCGGATCGATCCGTGCGGGCCAGCGATTTGAAACCGCCATCTCCAAACCGCGCGGCGGGCGGGGCGACGCCCGCCTGATCGGCCTGACGATGCGCACCGGACCGGCCAGCCAGGTCACCGTGTCGCGCAGCTTCGACGGCGCCCTGCGCCTGCGCGCGCTGGAAGAGAAGGTGACCTATGAGACGGTGGTTCTGACCGGCAAGGTCGAGGGCTCCCTGTCCCGCACCGCGCGTCGCGAAGGCGCCCCGGCCGGGATCGCCCGCGCCGCCGGCCGCCTGTTCTCGCACAAGTTCGACATGGATCGGGACATCCGTTCGGACGACGAGTTCACCTATGTCTTCGACCGCACGGTGACCGAGAACGGCCGCACCATCGGTTCGGGCGATCTGCTGTACGCCCAGCTGAAGGGCGTGACCTTCTACCGGTTCAAGCCCGCGGGCGCCCGCGAGGCGCAGTATTTCGACGCCACCGGCAAGAACACCCGTTCAGCCTTCATGCGCACCCCGGTGGAGCGCGGCTTCCGCGTTTCGTCGTCCTTCGGCTTCCGTCGCCACCCGATCTCGGGCTTCCGCAAGATGCACCAGGGCATCGACTTCGCGGCCGGCATGGGCACGCCGGTGATCGCGCCCGCCGACGGCGTGGTCGTCGAGGCCCGTCGCTGGGGCGGCTACGGCAACTGGCTGCGCATCCGCCACCCGAACGGACTGGAGACCGGCTACGGCCACCTGTCGCGCTACGGCTCGGGCATCCGCGCCGGCCAGCGCGTCCGTCAGGGCCAGGTGGTCGCCTACGTCGGCTCGACCGGCGCCTCGACCGGCCCGCACCTGCACTATGAAATCTGGCGCGGCGGCCAGCGGATCAATCCGGCCGGCGTCCGCACCACCGAGGGCACCGTCCTGGCGGGCGCCGATCTGGCCGCCTTCCGCGCCGAGAAGGCCCGGATCGACCGCATCATCGCGGCGGGCGGCGAGCGCCGCACCCAGCAGCCGACCCTGACCGCGGGCCTCCGCCCGGCGACCTGATCCGGTCGATGCATCGTTGAAGATCAAGGCCCGGACGGTTCGCCGCTCCGGGCCTTTTTCGTTCAGGGCCGCGCCGTCGGCCGGCGGATGGGCAGTGATTGGTGATTGGTGGTTAGTGGTTGGCCAACAGCCTGCGGCCGCGCGGTCCGCGCCGCCCTTCCGCAAACGAAGACGTCTGCGCTGTCTATGGCGCCAATCCCGTCTCTTGATCGTGGATGCAGGTGATTGGTGGATGGTGATTGGTAGTTGGCCAGCCGCTTGCCGCCGCACGGTTCGCACCGCCCTTCCGCCAACGGCGACGCTGCAATCACCAATCACCATCCACCAATCACCTGGCCACACCGCTGCATCACCCAACCAGCTCCGCCCTCGATCCAGCCGCCCTTCATCATGGCGCCGCAATCCGCCGGGAGAACGGGGACATGCGGTTGAACAGACGGGACATGCTGATCGGGGCGACGGGTGCGGCGGCGACGCTGGCGACCGCCCCGGGCGCATGGGCGCAAACCGGCTTCACCTCGCGCCGGATCACGGTGGAGACCCGTGGGCGCGGGCCGGACCTGATCCTGATCCCCGGCCTGGCCTCGACCGCCGCCATCTGGCATTCGACGGCGAGCCGGCTGGCCGGAAAGTACCGCCTCCACCTTGTCTCCGTGCGGGGCTTCGGGGATCTGCCCGCCCAGGCCAACGCCGACGGAGCGGTGCTGGGCGCCGTGGCCGGCGAGGTGCTGCGCTACATCACCGACAACCGTCTGAGCCGGCCTGCGGTCATCGGCCATTCGATGGGCGGCCAGATCGGACTGAGGCTGGCGTCGGACTGGCCGTGGGCGGTCGGGCGGCTGATGACGGTGGATTCCTCGCCCTTCTTCGCGGCCCTGATCAGCCCGCAGGCGACCGTGAACGATGTGCGCCCGCTGGCCCAGGTGGCCTATCAGGCGATCCAGTTCCTCGGCGACGAGGCCCTGCAGACGCAGGGACGCCGGTTCGGGGTCGAACTGGGCGGGGCGACCGACAGCCTGTTCAGCGGCATCGGCTGGCAGGGCGGCGACCGGCAGGTGCTGGCCCAGTCCCTGTATGAGGTGATGACGGTGGACCTGCGCCCCCGCCTGCCCCGGATCACCGCCCCGGTGACCGTGGTCTATGGCTGGAGCCCCGACCGCAACTCGCCGCGCGGCCATGCCGACAGCCTGTTCCGTGACGCCTATGCCCGGTTGCCCAGCCCGGCGGTGTTCGAACGGATCGAGGGCGCCGAGCACATGGTGATGATCGACCAGCCGACGCGGTTCGTCGCGGCGGTGGACCGGTTCATGGGATAAGGGGGGTTCCGCTCCCGACCCGCTGCGGACTTTCGTAACCGTCGGTCTGAGCGTTCCCTTCGCTCAGCACTCCCCGCCAGTCCAAGGCCGACCTTTGATATTCTCGAAGTGATGGTCACGGCAAAAAACGCTGAACTGGATGGTCCCCCGATCGCAGTCGGGCTTGCGGCAGCTCGTGCCTGATCGCTCCTCGCCGAGACCTCCGTAAAACTGTCGATCAAGCTCCTTCAACACCGTTTCGCGCGACGGCGAGGCTTTGGCGTCGAGCGCTGGCAGAAACGCGTCAAATCGCCAGTAGTACTCGAAGGAATTCACAAGCTCCTCATCGGAGGGCTCCGGCGCCAGTTGTCTTTCCGTCCAACGGACGACGTCCTCCAGCGTAGCAGTGTCCAGACCCTCGTAAGGGAAACCTGTCCGTGCAGCGTACGCTTCCGGATCGGTCATATCGGCGGAGCTGGGTAGAAACAGGGTTGGCGTCAAACGGTCGACCGTTTCGGAGGAGAGGTACATCCAGCCGTCGGCCAACCCACCTTCGCCCGCCAACCTGAGCACCTCGATCAAACTGCCTTTGAACTCCTGCTCGCCCATCGACCCCTCCCGCAGGCTTTCCAGCTATCTCGAGTACCATCGGAATGGAATCTCAGCGTCCGCTTCCCACCCAAGGCGGACCTCTTCCATGCTCGCCTTCGGTGCTTGAGGTGAAGACCCCCTCCACCGCTTCGCGGTCCCCCTCCCCATCGCTATGCGACGGGGAGGAGACACGGCTGAAACCGGGCTTTAGCCCGCGTCCGGCTGGTTGTCCGGATGGGCCGCGATGAAGGCCGGATGCGACTTCGCCGCCTCGTCGATCCCCAGCAGGCGCGGAAAGGCGTCCAGAGGCACGTTGAAGCGGCCCGCCGAATAGATCTGCGGGATCAGGTAGCAGTCGGCCAGGGTCGGGGCGTCGCCGTAGCTCCAGCCGGCGCCATGGCGGGCGACGAGGGCTTCCAGCGCCTCGAAGCCGGGGAGGATCCAGCGGGCGGCCCAGGCGTCGACGGCGGCCTGGTCGGCGCCGAAGCCCTCGCGCAGGGCCTTGCCGACACGCAGGTTGTTCAGCGGATGGATGTCGCAGCCGATCAGGGCGGCCATGGCCCGGACATGGGCGCGGCCGAGGACGTCGGACGGCAGCAGCGGCGGGGTCGGATGCGCCTCTTCCAGCCACTCGAGAATGGCCGGGCTCTGGGTCAGGACGGCGCCGTCGACCTCCAGCGCCGGGACCATGCCCTGCGGATTGAGCGCGACATAGGCCGGGTCCTTCTGGGCGCCCGTGCGCAGGTCGTGCCCCTGTTGTTCGTAGGACAGGCCCTTGAGCTCAAGGGCGATGCGGGTGCGGTAGGCGGCGCCCGAGCGCCAGTAACCGTGCAGGATCATCGCGCGGCCACCGTGAAGGAGAGGGTCGGCAGGCCGCCGATGGTCGCCTCGACCCGGTCGCCGGGAACCACCGGACCGACGCCCTCGGGCGTGCCGGTGAAGATCAGGTCGCCCGCCTGAACGTCCCAGAGCTCGCGCGCCTTGGCGAGGATTTCGTCCGGGCTCCAGATCATGTCGTCCAGACGGCCCGACTGACGCGCCTCGCCGTTGACGGTGAGGGCGATGGGGGCGGCCGGGTCCGGCAGGGCGCCGAGAACCAGGGCGGCGCAGGGCGCGGACTGGTCAAAGCCCTTGGCGGCGTCCCAGGGGCGGCCCTTCTCCTTGGCCCCGGCCTGCAGGTCGCGGCGGGTCAGGTCGCAGCCGACCGCCCAGCCGACAATGCCGTCCGGCCCGACGGCGCAGACCAGCTCGACCTCATGGTGCAGATTGCCCGTCGCGGTCGGATAGACCGGATCGGCGCCGTCCGTGACCACCGCGTCGGCGGGCTTGGTGAAGAAGAAGGGATCGACCCGCTCATGGTGGCCCATCTCGCGGGCGTGGGCGGCGTAGTTCTGGCCCACGCAGAGGATGCGGCGCACCGGGAAGCGGGCGTCGCTGCCGTGGATCGGCAGGGACGGGGTGGGGGCGGGGGGGAAGAGGAAGGACATGGAGGGAGTAGGGCTTAGGAATTGGGAATTAGGAAGAGATGGCGTAGCCGATGCCGCCCGCGCGATCTCGCTAATTCCCAACTGCCAAGCCCTATTCCCTCACCCTTCCCCATGCTGCACCGCGGGAACCGCGACGCCACAGTAGCGTTCCGGCTCAGGGTTCTTTATCTAACCGTCAAGCTTGACCAAACGGAGCGCGCATCATGGCGACGACCAAGGCGGCCCGGGCCGCCGTTAAAAACGATCTGAACACCCTGAAGGACGACCTGAAGGTCCTCGGGACCGAGGAAAAGGCCGCCCTGCGCGAGAAGGCGTCGGAAGCCGACGCCCGCATTCGCGCCAAGGCCGCCGAGGCCGAGGCCCGGCTGCGCGAACAGGCCGGCATCATGCGCGAACGCGCCCGCGGCTACTACGACGAGGCCCGCGTGAAGGGTCGCGAATATTATGACGACGCCTCCGAGCGTTTCGATGAGGCCCAGCGCTACCTGACCGAACGCGTCCAGGAACGTCCGCTGCAATCGACCGCCATTGCGCTCGGCGTCGGCGTCGTGCTCGGCCTGCTGCTCGCCGGCCGTCGTCGCTGATGCTCGGCGGGGGGCTGGCCAGGGGTCTGGTGAAGAAGGCGGTCGCGGCTGCGATCGCCGCGGGCGCCGCCCTGGTCGCCGTCCTCTTCCTGGGGGTGGCGATCTTCTACGGGTTGGCGATGGTCATGCCGGGGTTCGCCGCCGCGGCCATCACCTTCCTGCTGTTTTCGCTGGTGGCGGCGATCGTCGCCCTGGTGTTCCTGCGCGGCGACGGCGCGGACGAGGAAGAAGACGATGAGCCCGTCGGCCTCGGCGAACGGGCCTTCATGCTGTTCCGCGAACGCCCGATCCTGGGCACGGCCGCTGCTCTGGCCGGTGGCTGGATTTTCCTGAGAAATCCGGCGCTTGCCAGTCTGGTGGCGGCGGCGTTCACCGAGAAATCGCATACGGGTCGTCGTCGCTAGGAGACGGGAACCGTCTCGCTTCCCGACGGTTGGTTTTTCAGGCGCGGCGTTGAGCCGCTCCCACCTGGAACAACCGCTCTGGAAGGACATGCTCATGCTGCGCTGGGCCGTTATCTTTCTGGTGCTCGCCCTCGTCGCCGGCGCCCTCGGCGTCGGCGGGGTGGCGGGCATCTCGATGAACATCGCCTATGTTCTGTTCGTCGTTTTCCTCATCCTGCTGGTGGTGGGCTTCATCACCGGCCGCGGGCGAAGGGTCTGAGGACCCTCTTCCCCGGGAAGACTGAAAGGGGCCGTGGTCTTCCGACCGCGGCCTTTTTCACATACCGGATATCCCATGAGCGTCGCCTTCACCCGCGAGGAAGACCTGGAGGCCACGGCCGCCGATCTTCCCGACCGTCCAATCTCTCCCCACCCCAACCTCGTCACGCGCGACGGGCTGGCGCAGATCGAGGCTGCGCTGGCGGAGGCGCGGGCCGCCTATGCGGCGGCGCAGGCGGCGGGCTCGATCGAGACCGACCGGACCCCGATGGCGCGCGCGGCCCGTGATCTCCGTTACTGGTCCGCCCGCCGGGCCTCGGCCCAACTGGTCGAGACGGAGGCGGACGGACGCGTGCGCTTCGGCGGCTCTGTGACCCTGTTGCGCGAGGATGGCCGGACCCAGACCTGGCGGATCACGGGCGAGGACGAGGCCGACCCCGCGAAGGGCTCGGTCAGCCACGTCTCGCCGCTGGCCCGCGCCCTCGTCGGCAGACAGGTCGGTGACGAGGCGA
The DNA here is from genome assembly GCF_048799765.1 of Brevundimonas sediminis. Classification (NCBI taxonomy): domain Bacteria; kingdom Pseudomonadati; phylum Pseudomonadota; class Alphaproteobacteria; order Caulobacterales; family Caulobacteraceae; genus Brevundimonas; species Brevundimonas sediminis. The sequence continues at coordinate 5,370 of NZ_JBLYQK010000023.1, read as the reverse complement.
CGGTGGCGGGTCAGTCGGTCGAGGTGATCGCGGTCGACTGACCCGGTCGGGCGCTATTGCGCCAGCATGCCGCCGTCGATGACGAATTCCGTGCCGGTGATGAATTTGGACTCGTCAGAGGCGAGGTAGAGCACGCAGTAGGCCACGTCGTCCGGCTCCCCGATGCGCTTCAGCGGAATGCCCCGGGCCAGCCGCTCGTGCGCCTTGTCCTCATCCCCGCCCGCCATGGCGATGAAGGGGTCGAGGATCGGGGTCTTGATGAAGACCGGATGCACCGAGTTGCAGCGGACATTCCAGTCCATCTTGGCCGCCTCAAGCGCGATGGTCTTGGAATACATCCAGACCCCGGCCTTTGTGGCGTTGTAGGCGCCCATGCCCGGCGCCGCGGCGAGGCCCGCGACCGACGAAATGTTGATGATCGAGGCCGGCGCCGCGTCGCGCAGATGCGCCATCGCATGCTTGGTCCCGAGCATGATGGAGCGCAGGTTGATCTCGTACTGGCGCTGCCAGTTCTCGACCGTGTCCTGCTCGACAAAGGCCAGCGGACCGCCGACGCCGGCGTTGTTCACCAGAACCGACAGACCGCCCATGGCCGACACCGCCGCCTCGATGACCGAAATCCACTGATCCTCGCGGGTCACGTCCTGCGCAAAGGCGAAGGCGGAGCCCGGATGGTCGGCGTTGATGGCGTCGGCCAGGGCCTGCACCCCGTCCAGGTTGACGTCCGTCACCGCCACCTTCGCTCCTTCGCGGGCCAGCATATGGGCCATGGCCGTGCCCAGTCCGCCGGCCGCCCCGGTGATCAGGACCCTCTTGTTCGCTACCCGTCCGCTCATCACTGCCCTCCCATCGCAGCGGCGGCTTCGTCGATGAAGCGCGCCATGTCGGTATCCCGTCGGGTCACCCCGCCCGCATCGTGGGTGGTCAGCAGGACCTCGACCCGATTGTAGACATTCGACCACTCCGGATGGTGATCGACCTTGTCCGCCAGCAGGGCGACGCGGGTCATGAAGCCGAAGGCGGTGTTGAAGTCGGCGAAGGTCAGGGACCGGGCGATGGCCGGGCGGTCATCCTGCGCCCTTCGCCAGGCCGGGAGGCCTTTCAAGGCTTCCGTGACGTCAATCTGTTCCGGCATCGTTCCCTCCGTTTTCTCCGGCGTAACCCGTGCGCCGCGCGGTCACAAGCGACCGGCGCAGGAACAGGGAGCGAAGCTTGGGCGTTATCGAGCGTCACAGTTCCCGAAGAGGAGGACGTCATGGACAATCTGTGGATCAGCGCCCTTCCCGCGGCCGATCGCAAGCAGATCGAGCCGCACCTGAGCGAACGCCCGTTCGCCCAGGGACAGATGCTGTACGACGCCGGCGAGGCGCTCGATGAGGTGTGGTTTCCGCTGACGGGGGTGGTCTCGCTGATGACGGTCCTGGCCGACGACCACATGGTCGAGACCGCCGCCATCGGCCGCGAGGGCCTGGTCGGGGTGACCTGCGGCCCGCTGAACGCCCGCGCCTCCAGCCGGGCCATCGCCCAGATCGAGGGCGCGGCCGCCTGCTGCCCCGCCGACGTGTTTTCCGAGGCCCTCGGCCGCAGCGACGCCATGCGCTCGGCCCTGTCCCGCTTCACCGAAAGCCTGTTCGCCCAGGTCCAGCAGACCGCCGCCTGCAATGCCCAGCACCGGCTGGACGAGCGTCTGGCGCGCTGGCTGTTGACCCTGCATGACCGGGCGGAAGGGGACCGCTTCAACCTGACCCAGTCGGACATCGCCGGCATGCTCGGCGTGCGCCGCGCCACCGTCTCCGAGGTCGGTTCGGAGATTGAGGACAAGGGCCTGATCCGCCGCGGCCGCGGCTGGGTCGAGGTGCTGGACCGCCCGGGGCTCGAAACCGCCGCCTGTGGTTGCTACGGGACGATTTCCGGCGTGATGAAGGACCTTGGCGTCCCCCGCCCCAACCCCCGCGCCTGAAACCTCCGGACTGCGTCCACGCAGACGGATGACGCGGCCCCGGCGAAGGGGTAGAGCGAAGACATGACCGACGCCTCCCAAACTCCGTCCGGCTCCGGCTCGGGCAAGACGTCTTCCTTCGGCTTCCGCGACGTCGACGCGAAGGAGAAGGTGCGCATGGTGCGCGGCGTGTTCGACAGCGTGGCGTCGAACTACGACCTGATGAACGACCTGATGAGCGCGGGCGTGCACCGGCTCTGGAAGGACGCGGCGGCGGCCAGGCTGAATCCGCGTCCGGGCGAAACCATTCTGGACGTGGCCGGCGGCACCGGGGACATGTCGCGGCGCTATTCGAAGATGGCGCGCGCGGCCCAGATGCGCATGGGCGGAGATGACGCCCGGGTCATCGTGCTGGACTACAATGCCGAGATGATCATGGCCGGCGTCCACAAGGGCGGCGAGCCGGAGATGAGCTGGACGGTCGGCGACGCCATGGCCCTGCCCCTGCCGGACGCCTCGGTGGACGCCTATTCGATCAGTTTCGGCATCCGCAACGTCGCCGACATTCCGCAAGCCCTGCGCGAGGCGCGCCGGGTGCTGAAACCGGGCGGCCGCTTCCTCTGCCTCGAGTTCTCGCGCCCGACCGCCGGCGCGATCCGGAAGGCGTATGACGCCTGGTCCTTCCACGCCATCCCGCGCATCGGCGGATGGGTGGCCAAGGATCGCGACAGCTATCAATACCTCGTCGAAAGCATTCGCCGCTTCCCGGACCAGCCGACCTTCAAGCGGATGATCGAGGAGGCCGGCTTCAGCCGCGTCACCGTGACCAATCTGTCGGGCGGGGTCGCCGCCATCCACCACGGGTGGGCGATCTGAGCTTGAGGATCGATCCGGGCACGCCTCCGCCGCCGCCGGCCACCGTGCCGGTGCGCGACCCTGTCAGCGCCGCCTTGCGTCTGCTGGGCTGGGTGGGCGTGCTCATCCGCCATGACGCCCTGGCGCCGCGTGAGATCACCCCCCTGCTGCCGGTCTGGGCGCGCTGGATCGCCCGGCTGCTGCACCTGTTCGCAGGGCGGGAGGGACGCGAGGGCCGGCCGGGCCAACGTCTGGGCAAGGCGTTCGAACATCTCGGTCCCGTGGCCATCAAGCTGGGGCAGGTGCTGGCCACCCGCGCCGACATCTTCGGAGTCGAGTTCGCGCGGGACCTGGGCCGGCTGAAGGACGCCCTGCCGCCCTTCCCGCTGGATCAGGCGAAGCGCGAGGTCGAGCGCTCGCTGGGCCGTCCGGTCGAGGCCCTGTTCACCGGGTTCGGCCCGGCGGTCGCGGCCGCGTCTCTGGCCCAGGCCCACCCGGCGACCCTCGCCGACGGACGCAAGGTGGCGGTGAAGATCCTCCGTCCGGGCGTTGAACGTCGGGTGGCGCAGGGCCTGGACTCGATGCGGCTGGCCGCCCGGCTGGCCGTCCGGTTCGCGCCCGTGTCGCGTCGACTGCAGCCCTCCGCCTTTGTCGAGACCATCGCCCGCGCCCTGACGCTGGAGCTCGACATGCGGCTGGAGGCCGCCGCCGCCTCGGAGCTGAAGGAGATCATGGCCAAGCCGGACGCCCAGGGCGTCACCGGCCATATGGACGCCCCGGCGGTGATCTGGGACGGGGTCGGCAAGCGGGTGCTGACGCTGGAATGGGCCAGCGGCCTGCCGCTGACCGACCCGAACGCGATCCTGCAGCCCGGACTGGACGTCAACGCCCTGGCCGACAATGTCGTGCGCTCGTTCCTGAGCCAGGCGCTGGACCACGGGGCGTTCCACGCGGACCTGCACGAGGGCAACCTGTTCTGCCACGCCCCGGCGGAGCTGACTGCGATCGACTTCGGCATCGTGGGGCGACTGGGCCCGGCGGAGCGACGCTACCTCGCCGAAATCCTCTGGGGCTTCATCAGCCGGGACTATGACCGCATCGCCCGGGTCCATTTCGAGGCCGGCTACGTGCCGCCGGAGCATTCCGTCGAGGCCTTCGCCCAGGCCCTGCGCGCGGTCGGCGAGCCGGTGATCGGCAAGCAGGCGTCACAGGTGTCGATGGGGCGCCTGCTGGGCCAGCTGTTCGAGATCACCGACCTGTTCGACATGCATCTGCGGCCCGAACTGATCCTGCTGCAGAAGACCATGGTCTCGGTCGAGGGGGTGGCGCGCCGCCTGAACCCCGACCATGACCTGTGGGCGGCCGCCCAGCCGGTGGTCGAGCGCTGGATCCGCCGTGAACTGGGTCCGCAGGCCCAGATCCGCGATGCGCTGGACGAGCTGAGGGCGACCCTGAAGGCCCTGTCGAAACTGGCGCAGAACCCGCCGGAGGCCCGGACCGTTATCGTCCGCGAGGCCCGGACTCCGGTCTGGGTCATCGTTTGTGTCACCGTTGCAATATGCGCCTCGATCGCCGCCCTTGTTCTGTCGCTTTGGCCCGCCATCGTCTGATCCTCACCTGCGGAGCTCCCGGATGAAGTCGCTTTTCGCCGCCGCCGTTCTCGGCCTTGCCGCCCTGGTCCTGCCCGCGGCCGCCCAGGCCCAGGTCGCGGCGGGCAGCGTGCCGGATCCGTTCGGCGCCCCCGCGGCGCAGACGCCCGCCCCCGCGCCCGCGCCCGCCGCCGAGATCACGCCCGCGAATGCGGCCTCCGAAGAGGTTCTGCGCACGATCATCTCGGACGCCCGCTCCGGTACGCTGAACTATGATCTGTTCACCCAGGATCTGGGCGAAAAGGTCAGGGCGCAGGAAGCCCAGCTTCTGCCGCTCATTCGCGGCTTTGGTCAGGTCCAGGCCGTCGACTTCGTCGGCAGCCAGAACGGCGCCGATCTCTTCGTGGTCACCTTCGCCAACGCCCAGACGCAGTGGGTGATCGGATTTGAGGGCGACAAGGTCGCCGCCCTTCTGTTCCGGCCCGCCGAGTAATCCTCCCCCCACGTCCTTCAAAGGTCCGGAACCATGCGCCACGGTCGCGCGCGGGCGATAACGCTCGCCCTTGTCTCATCCGCTCTCGTGGCGGCCTGCGCGGGAGGGCCGGGCCGCCCGGGCGGCCCCCCGCGGGGCGACCGTCCGGCGGGGCCGGCGCTGTTCATCAGCCCGTTCGGCGAGCCCTTTGTCGGCGAGCCCGGCGGACCCTGGCCCTCGGAGGACTGGTTCCGGGGCGCCGACGCCGATCGGGACGGAGCCCTCTCCTTCGACGAATTCTCCGCGGACGGACTGCGCTGGTTCAGCAGGCTCGACACCGACCGCGACGGCCGTCTGGGCCCGGACGAGCTGTCCGCCTACGAACTGACGCTGCGGCGGTTCGGCGGCATGGGCGAGCGACCGGGAGGGCCGGGCCGCGGGCGGGGAGAGGCGCCGGAGGGCGGCGACGGCCTCGATCGTCCAGCGCAAGCTGGGCGCGCCGGTGGGCATCGCCT